>JAPLFT010000141.1 GCA_026390535.1 Pseudomonadota bacterium | reverse complement strand
ACTGGCAAGAGACCTTGCATTATGTATTGCACAAGGAAAGGACTTTCTTAATAGAGCAGTAGTAAAAGGTAATGTTATTTATTTAGCTCTAGAAGAAAAAAGAAGCGAAGTTAAGAGACACTTTGAGGACATGGGTATCATTGGTGATGAAGAAATATATATTCACGCTGCAAGTGCCCCTCAAAACGCCATAGCAGAGTTAAATGAGCTTGCCAGAATACATACACCAAGGTTGATTATCATAGACCCTCTCTTTCGTTTTATAAGTGTTCGTGACGGTAACGATTACGCATCAGTTACAAAAGCACTAGAACCCTTAGTAAATATAGCACGAGATACGTCTGCTCATGTGATGTGTGTTCATCATTTAGGAAAAGGAGACAAGAGTGGAACAGACGCTATCTTAGGCTCTACTGCAATATTTGCAGCGGTAGATACAGCTTTAATACTAAAGAGAACAGATAAATACAGAACAATACAAAGCACTCAAAGATATGGAACTGATTTAGAAGAGTCTGTAATTGAATTTGATACTGAAAGCAGAACTTCAAAAATTTCAGGCACAAAAAACGAAGCAGAAATTATTCGTATCGGTAGAGACATTTACGATTATCTTTCTACACAAAAAGAATCTGTCTTTGAAAAAGATATTAAGGAAAACATTGAAGGAACCAATACGTACAGAGTAAAGGCATTAAGAAATCTTGTTGATACCGGAAAAGTAATAAGAGATGGCAAAGGGGGAAAAGGTGACCCTTATCATTATTCTTGTTCGCTTGTTCCCAGTATATATATCGAACAACAAAACAAGAAAAACCTTAATCTAACAGATGAACAAAAACTACGATTTGATGAGATAGCAGGACGATTAGAATATGAATGCAACTTGCCAAGATTAGAAGCAGAGAAACAGGCTCTATCAGAGGTAATAAAAGATGAAAAAATATCTTTCTAAGTTACAAAGAATAGTATATAACAATAGACGACAAAGGCTCTTTGAAAATTTAATAGCAGGTGGAGAATGGACATTAAAGTTTCCTTGTAATGAGGAGGCTTTAATTGGAAACTTATAGAAAAAAAGACGGAGCTATCGGTTACCGTGAGAAAGTTTACTTTAATGGTAAGGCAATAGTTAGCCCGTTTTTTAGACGACAAACAGATGCAAAGAACTGGAAAGCAAGAACAGTAACAGAAAGGCAAAAACAAATTGCTACTGGATTATCGTATGACCCTAAAATAACATTCGGGGAGTTCGCTAATAAATGGTTTGAGGAAAAAGTTAAAGGTAGGAATGCAAGTAAAACGCAGGACACTTATAGACGTGAGTTAGATAAACACCTATTGCCAATGTTTGAAAAAACATCACTGGGAGCTATATCTCACACCCATGCAAATCTTTTGATTTCAGAATTAAAGAAAAAAGAACTTTCCAATAAAACCACAAACAATGTTGTAAATACCCTCAAAGCAATTCTAAACGTAGCCGTTAAGTGGGATTACATAGCAAAGAGTCCCTTATATGGCTTTCAGACCCTCAAACTTAACCCAAATACGTTTAAGTTTTGGACGGATACAGAAATATCCCAATTCTTAAGAGCAACGTTAAATGACCCTTTATATCCACTATGGGTTGTAACAGTTAATACAGGTATGAGAAAAGGTGAATTACTGGGTCTATGTTGGGACAGGATAAACCTATCTCTGGGACGTATAGAGATAACAAGAATGTTTAATCGCTATGGACTTCACGAACACACAAAAACCTATGAAAAAAGGATTTTACCGATAAATGATGGTGTTAAGGACATTATACTCAAACTTTTAAGGGAGCAAAAGAACCCTCGTTTCGTTTTTGCAAGACCCGATGGTAGACCTTTAGATTATAACCACATCACAAGAGAATTTCATAAAGCACAAAAAAAAGCAGGTATAACTAACGGTATTAGGTTCCACGACCTACGCCATACCTTTGCAAGCCAGTTTATGATGCACGGAGGAAACGTGTTTACCCTACAGAAACTACTTGGTCATAAGTCGGTGAACATGACAATGAAATATGCACACTTATCCGAAGATTTTTTGAAAGATGCGGTTAATGTAGTCAACTTTAGTGGAGAAGAAAAAACAGAAGATAGCACGAAAACAGCACTAGAAACTAAAACTAACTTGCAAGTTGTAGGATTTTAAAGAGTTTTTAACTCTTGGTGCCACTTGGGTACCTTATCACGGTAAAAGTATCACTATTCTATAAGAAAAGTATCATAATTCTGTCCAATTTGTCCCTATTTTTAATGAGTCAAAACATGTAACTATTTGATTATTTTAAGATTTGTGTTTTATCCTTGAAGAGAGGTGGACACTCTTTTTATCTCAACTTGTTCAAAGCATATAAAAGATCTTTCCACTTTAGCGGACAGCTTAAT
>JAPLFT010000082.1 GCA_026390535.1 Pseudomonadota bacterium | reverse complement strand
TTGAATCCTTATTTGAATATTTTTTGGCCCACGTCTCTGCCATACGCCGTATCCTGTGAGGAGAACCTGCCATTACTACGGCCCTTAAATTCTTGATTAAACCCAAAACATCATCGTCACTGCATATGCCAAGATGATGCAAATTATCTGTGATTTTCCCTTTTAATACGGCATCCAGATAGGTTTTATTGATGTTTGCTGTATTCATAATTTCACTCAATGTAATATTTATGTTATATCATGGCTATTCAATGAAAAAATTAAAAAATGATGTAAATCTATCACGTCAAATATTGGATTTTTCAAATAGTGATCTTTCTAATGTAGATTTGATCAGTCAACTTCTTAATATAGTTATAGATTTTTCTGGATCCGATTTGGTATTAATTTTTTGGAAAAACAACGGGAATGTTTACTCATATGAAATTAATAGAGATCACAACATTAAATTTGATACGGTTCCTGGAGAAAAAAATCTGTATAATTCAGCATATAAATCTGTAATTAGTTTTCCTCTTGTGATCGATAATATTGAAATCGGCAGTTTAAGTCTGATGAACAAAAAAGATAATTATTTCTCTGAAAGCGAGAAGGAAGAGTATAACGACCAGGCCATAAATATCGGCTTTGTCCTAAAAAACCATAAGGTACAGAGCGATCTAAAAGAAAGGGTTAAGGAACTGACGTGTCTTTACGGGATATCAAAGATAGTTGAGAGAAAAAATCTATCCATAGAACAGACCCTGCAGGAAATTGTTTCTCTTCTCCCTACTGCATTTCAATATCCTGAGATAGCTTTTTCTCAGATCGTTCTTGATGAAAAAGCATACAACACAAAGAATTTTCAGGAATCATCATTTACAGACAGTTAAGACATGCGGACAGATTGGCGACGATAGGACAATTATCTGCAGGTGTTGCTCATGAACTCAACGAGCCGCTGGGATCTATATTGGGGTTTGCCCAACTTTTGACAAAGGACAAGGGGCTGCCGGAACAAGCGTCAATGGATATAAATGAGATTATAAAATCATCGCTTCATGCGAGAGAGATAATAAGAAAGCTAATGTTATTTTCCAAGCAATTACCGCCGATGACTAGTAAGGTGGATCTAAATAATATAGTCAGAGAAGATCTGTATTTCCTTAAATCAAGATGCAATAAAGAGAATATAACGTTAGTAGATAGATTAGACCCTGAATTGCCAAGAAGTACTGCAGATAAATCTCAGTTGCATCAGGTTTTGGTGAACCTTGTAGTCAATGCCATACAGGCTATGCCTGACGGTGGAGAGATCACCATAAGCACCAGACACGATGATAAAAATGTTTATCTTGCAGTTAGCGATACGGGCATTGGGATGAATGAAAAGATCATTAAACAGATATTTGTTCCTTTCTTTACTACAAAGGAAATTAGTCAGGGTACAGGGCTGGGTCTTTCTGTTGTGCATGGAATAATAACGGCACATCATGGAAGTATCGACGTTAAAAGCAAAGTAGGAAAGGGCTCGATCTTTGAGGTTAGGTTGCCTATAAGTCACGATGGTGAGGAAGCATGATGAATAATATTAAAATACTGGCGGTTGATGATTCAAGAAGCACTCTTGAGGTAATTAAGAGAAATCTTATTGCAAATGGATTTGATGTCATTACTGCGCTTAGCGTAGAGGAGGCATTATCCTGTCTTAAATCAGCAGAGATAGATCTGGTCATTACAGATCTTAAGATGCCAAAGATAAGCGGAATAGAATTAATAAAACATGTGCGGGAGAATTATAAAGATATAGAGATAATGATGGTGACGGGGTATCCAACAATAGAGGGAGCCGTAGAGGCTGTAAAGAGCGGTGCAGAGGAATATATTACCAAGCCGTTCACGGATGAGGAGTTGCTTACTACGGTAAATAGGATAGTTGCAAAGATCAACAATAGAAAAGCGATAAATGAGAAATTGCTGGAATTGTCCAGGGACCAATATGGTTTGATAGGAAAATCAAAACAGATGCAAAAAATATATAAAACAATATCAAAAGCCGCTTCTACCTCTGCAACGGTACTGATCTCCGGAGAAAGCGGCACAGGAAAAGAGGTTTTGGCAAGAGCAATACACTATGCCAGCAACAGAAAAGCCAGTACTTTTGTTCCTGTTAATTGTGCGTCTATTCCCGAACCATTATTGGAGAGTGAGCTCTTTGGCCATATGAAGGGAGCGTTCACGGGGGCGATAGACTCCAGGGCCGGTTTTTTCCAGACGGCAGAAGGAGGCACAATATTTTTGGATGAAATAGCTGAGATGAGTTTAAGTATGCAGGCAAAACTGCTTCGTGTTTTGCAAGATAAGGAAATATATATGCTCGGCTCCAGTAAACCCAAAAAAATAGACGTAAAAATTGTTGCTGCCACCAATAAAAATTTAGAAACTTTGATAAAGAAGGATCTTTTTAGAGAAGATTTATACTATCGGTTGAATGTTATATTGATATCTCTTCCTCCTCTCAGGGAGAGAACTGACGATATATTGCTGTTCGTTAATTATTTTTCTAGAAAATTTGCTACTGAGGCCAGAAAAAAAATCCCCGATTTTACCGACGAGGTTCTAAAAACATTTAAAACATATACATGGCCCGGTAATATCAGGGAATTGGAAAATCTTATTCAAAGATTGCTGGTTATCACAGACGGCAAGAAAATAGAGCTTGCGGATCTGCCGTCTTATATGAAGCATTATAACTTGTCCAATTCATCCTTTAACACTTATAATAAAACGCTGAATGAAGTAACAAATGAATATATAGAAAAAGTTTTGAACCACGTGAATGGAAATAAAACAAAAGCTGCCAAAATCCTGGGTGTCGACAGAAAGACACTAAGACATAAATTGGATTCAAATAACGAATAGGGGAATATCTCTCCAACCGGGGAATATCTCCCCGGAATTTTATCATTAATTCTTTAATAATTCTTAATCAGATTTTAAACAAGATCAAAGCCTGTAAAGGCTTATGTGGGTTTGTGTTTAAGATGGCCCGCTAATTGCTCTTAAGGATGGTGTTATGGCAGTTATTAAAAGGGGGGACATACT
>JAPLFT010000117.1 GCA_026390535.1 Pseudomonadota bacterium | reverse complement strand
AATCTTGTTGATGCATTAAAATATACGTTCAATAAAAAACCGTATACAATGATACTTACATCCAGGGGCTGTCCTAATGATTGTGTTTTTTGTTCAGTCCATTCTATAGCCGGTCATGGATACAGAAAAAGGAATATAGACAATGTTCTATGTGAAATGGATGAATGTATAAAAAGATACGGGATTGAGGTTTTTGATTTTCAGGACGACAATCTGCTGTTTGATGTTGATAGAATAAAAGGATTGCTTGAAAAGATGATCCTGAGATACGGAAAGAGAAGATTTGAATTACTGGCTACAAACGGTCTAAATTCAGCAAACATAGATGAAGAATTGCTGATACTGATGAAAGAGGCCGGGTTTAATAAACTGGACATATCCCTTGCAACCGGCGCCGTGTCTTCAAGAGATAGTTTTAATAGACCGGAAACAATAGGGCAGTATGAATCTGTATTGGAAAAAGCGGTTTCATTGGGGCTTGGGGTCACTACTTATATAATATTAGGGTTTCCGGAACAGCCCCTGGATGAATTGAAACAAACTATAAATTATCTTAAGGATAAGAAGACCCTCATATCACCGTCTGTCTTTTACAATGTTTCCGGGATGCCGATATATGAGAAGATGAGAAAATATGAGTATCTTGATTCTGATATTGCAAGAAGAAGCACTGCATTTAACAGCAGGGGTAGGGATTTTGAGCGGGAAGATATTTTTAATATGTTCAGTAATATAAGGAACAGTAATTATTCCATAAGACAAGGCTAATTTTTTCTAAAATAAAACTGACCGAAATAGGGTTACAGCCTCTAAATATTTTGTAAAAGGAAACATATCAAAGAGTTTCATGCTTTGCCATTCATAGCCCTGTTTACAGATAATTTGTGCGTCGTCTGCCAAAGTCAGGGGATTACAGGAAACATAAACAATTTTTTCAAACCTGCATCTGCTTAAAAGGTCTATTACTTTTTTCCCGGCTCCGTTCCTTGGCGGATCGAGGATCAATTTATTAAAATCGCTAAGCCTATTTTGACCATTTAACATCTGAAGACCCTTTAAAACATCAGCCTCTATAAATTCCGGATTTTTCTTTTTGATCACAGGTGTTTTGATATCTATTCCTGTTATTTTTGCATCAGATGATTTTTTTAATATGGCATAAGTAAAATTACCCAGTCCGCAATATAATTCCAAAAAATTATCATTGTGATTTGGTTCAGAAAGCGAGACAACATCATCTATGATCAGTTCATTTATGCCTTCGTTAATTTGATAGAAAATATTATTGTATTTTTTCTCTACAAGTCGCTCACAAACCGTGCCATCCTTTATATATAACTCTATTTTTCCCTCGTAGTTTGACGGGAATTTAAGCGTTTTTATTCTTTTATTGAGTCTTTCATCCAGCATTTCACATCTTTCTATCTCTATAAGTTCATGGGATCTTTTTTTATAGAACCCTGTCTTGCCATCAACGATATGAAGTTGACATCGTGTCCTGTACCCAAAAGGTGTGGGAGAAGGCACGATCTCCATGTCTTTGAGGTTTCCGGGAAGCACCGGCTGGTTCTTATATAACTCTTTAATATTATTTAGTTTTATTTCAAGAATTTGCGAATAGGGGGTATCAATGTAATCACAACCACCGCAGTCTAAACAGTATTTACAGGTATTTTTGTTTACTGTTTGCATCATAATCCTATTAACCACTTGAAGCCTAATAAGTAAAATACTTTTGACCTTATCACAATAAATATGCTACTTAGTGTCAGACAAAATCAATTAGCATAAGGGAGATAATTAATATGCCGCTTTATGAATATGCCTGCAAAAAATGCAATAAACACTTTGAAATAATACAAAATATCGGGACAAAATCCACCCAGTGCCCGGCCTGCGGAAGTGAATGCAGGAAGTTAATATCATCCACATCTTTTCAATTAAAAGGTTCCGGATGGTATAAGACGGATTACAAGTCGTCTAACTCGGGATCTTCAAGCTCTAAATCGAGTCACAGCAACACATGCAGTTGTTGCCATAATAACTCTGACGGGAAATGCGGCATATGACCCAATTGGAACAGGCCCGGAAAGGCATTATTACCCAGCAGATGCGCGAGGCTGCATCCTATGATTATCACGTAACTGCCGAGTATATAGGCCGGGAAATTGCCGAAGGTAGAATCGTATTACCGCATAATATCAATAGAAAATTCAGTTCAATCGCGATCGGTCACGGCCTTACAACAAAGGTAAATGCCAACATCGGTACAAGCGGCAAGCACGCCGATATAGAAGAAGAATTGATAAAGATGAACGCGGCATTAAAAGCCGGTACTCATAGCCTGATGGATCTTTCTACCGGTGGGGATCTCAATAAAATAAGAACAATACTTCTTGATAAGTGCCCTGTTATGATGGGAGCTGTGCCTATGTATGCAACGGCATCTAAGGCTATTATTTCTAAAAAACCTCTCCACACTATTACCGCAGATGATATCTTTGAGGATATAGAAACGCAGTGTTGCCAGGGTATAGATTATATAACCGTGCATTGCGGAATCACGAGAAACTCTATTTCAAAGATGTTGAATAGTAAAAGAGAACTTGGGGTTGTTTCACGCGGCGGAAGCATCATGTGCGGATGGATATTAAAAAATGAAAAAGAGAATCCCCTCTACGAATATTTCGACAGGCTCGTAGATATTGCCTATAGATATGATGTGACCCTTAGCGTTGGTGATGGTTTCAGACCTGGTAGTGTCTGTGATGCCACAGACAGAGGACAGGTTGAGGAACTTATAACACTTGGTGAATTGGCGCAGTACGCAAGGGAAAAAAATGTCCAGGTGATGATAGAAGGGCCAGGACATGTTCCTATTCAGGATGTAAAGATGAACATAGAACTTCAAAAACGTCTCTGTAACGGTGCTCCATTCTACGTACTTGGTCCTCTTACAACAGATATAGCTCCGGGATATGATCATATAACATCTGCAATAGGCGGGGCCATAGCAGCGTCTGCTGGTGCGGATTTTCTGTGTTATGTTACTCCGGCTGAACATCTTTTGCTCCCCACGCCCGACGATGTATATGAGGGTGTTATAGCGGCAAGGATAGCCGCGCATTCCGGAGACATAGGGAAGGGCATAAAAGGGGCAATAGAAAAAGATAGATTGATGAGTAAATACAGACGAGAACTTGATTGGAAAGGCATTTATTCTGTAGCCATAGATCCTGAACTCGCAAAGCAAAGGAGAAGCCAAAGTGAATCTTCAAACGAAGATATCTGTACCATGTGCGGAGATCTTTGTGCTATAAAGAACTTTAATGAGTGTATTACCAAATAAAACGAATGTTCCTATTGTCTTAAGTATTGCCGGACTTGATCCCAGCGGTGGTGCAGGCGTTTACACGGATATGAAAACATTCTCTGCCCTTAATGTATGGGGCATGGGAGTCGTAACTACGCTTACAAACCAGGATGCGAAAACCTTTAAAAGTCTTCAACCGGTGAATCGGGAATTTTTTGAAGAGACTATCGAAACCATATTCAGTAATTATAAAACAGCGGCTATAAAGATAGGTCTTATTACGGAAAGATTCCAGATAGAGAAAATATCACAATGTCTGCAAAAATATACACACGGCATGGTTGTTCTTGATCCTGTTATATCTTCGTCAACCGGATTTAATTTCTGGAATGACGAAGTTCCAAAAATGATAATTGAGAAATTATTGCCGTTTGTTGATGTTGTTACTCCAAATCATGCAGAGGCGTTGGCTCTCTTAAAAATGGCGGGACTTAATGATTGTGAAAAGATCAACAGAAAGGAACTTGTGCGAATAATCAATAAACAGTTTAGATGTAAAGTAGCTATGACTGGCGGAGATGTTGCATATTTGCCTGCTGATGAACAGGAGGGCAAGGTCGAGGATATTTTTTATGACGGGCTTGAATTAAAACACAGGATAGGTACTTATATAGATATTCCTTCACACTTTAAACATGGAACAGGGTGTACCTTCTCATCCGCACTTGCCTCATATCTTGCCAGAGGAGAGGATTTCATCTCCTCCTGTTTTAAGTCGGCTTTTTTTGTGGAAACCGCTTTAAACAACATAATGATATTCGGTAAGAACAACGGCGGTATAGATCAAAATGCATCACATAGGGTAGGTAGCAGATGAGAATCTATTTAAATGAAAAGGAATACGTTTTTGATGAAACAAATCTCACGATCAATGATCTCTTAAAAAAACTTAACATGTCATGTATGGGCGTCGTAGCAGAAGTAGACGGTGACGTTTTTAATAGTAAGAACTTTTCTAATGCAACTATTAAGGATGGTTCAAAAATCGAGCTCATAAGAATAGTCGGTGGTGGTTAATGGATGATCTTCTAATAATAGCGGGTAGAACATTTAAAAGCCGTCTTTTAATGGGGACCGGAAAATTTCCATCGGTACAGAGCCTCAGGGATTCCATAACGGCCAGCAAGGTAGAGATCGTTACGGTCGCGTTAAGAAGAATCGATATCAATAACACCGACGATGGGATCATTTCCGCTATTGACAGGAACGTTCAGTTGCTTTTACCCAATACCAGTGGAGCAAGGGACGCAGAAGAAGCGGTAAGACTTGCAAAGATAGCTCGTGCCGCCGGATGCGGGAACTGGATAAAAATGGAAGTAACACCGGAGCCAAGGTATATGTTGCCGGATCCTGTTGAAACGTTAAAGGCAGCAGAGATCTTGGTTATACAAGGTTTTATTGTTCTTCCGTATATGAATGCCGATCCAATACTGGCAAAACGACTTGAGGATGCAGGCTGTTCGGCAGTTATGCCGCTTGGCTCTCCTATAGGTTCGAACAGAGGTATAAAAACCATAGATTCGATAAAGATAATAATAGAGCAGAGTAATCTCCCCGTTGTTGTTGACGCAGGACTTGGAGCTCCGTCCGATGCGAGCCTTGCTATGGAAATAGGTGCAGATGCTGTACTTATAAATACCGCTATTGCTACGTCCGGAAATCCCGCAAAAATGGCACAGGCTTTTGCGGATGGTATCAGAGCAGGGAGATTGGCATATCTTGCCGGATTACCGGAAAAAACGTTCACAGCAAATGCATCCAGTCCGGTTACGGGTATTTCACACTAATTAGCTAATATAACGCCTAAGCCGCCGAAACCAAATATACCGTACTGACTGGCGATATTGGGTTTAAGGTTTATATATCCTATGCCCATATTAAGATATATTGAGCTTCTTTCTCTGATTGGAATACCCAGCTTTAGATCTGTTGTTGCGCCTATACCGGTGCTTGTTTTAAATGCTGATCTGGTTGTAGAAAGATATATATCGAATTCTGTCTTCCCAGACATCAAAAAACTTTGACCCTGTATAATGGAATAATTCAATCCGATAGTCACGGATCCATGATTAAATCTTTCTATGTTTATGTTTGTCAGACTGGTTGGATATACGACGTAGTGTTGCCTTAACCCTGCAAGGATTTCCATATGGAATCTCTTTGTTAAGTAGAAACGGGGACCTAAGCGTCCCGACATCAAATATTTACTGGATTGCGATACGATGTAGGTATCAAAATTGTTAAATTTTATATTATCTATTTCATAATCTCCGACAATGGCAAAATGATTGCCAAACCTGAATCCTACAGAAGTATATCCTCCAAAACCCACTGATGAATAAAGTTTGAGTTGTCTTCCATAGGTATCATTTGCCCTGATCATATCCATATTGGTATTTGCTTCAAGAGACAAAAACCAGCCTCTTAAATCCTCTTCTTCTACAGGTTTTACTTCTTCATCCGTTTTTATTTCTGTAACTGCAGCAGGAGGCTCATTTTCAGGTGGTGTTAACTGTATATTTTCGGCTGAAGGTATCTGTTCTATGGGCTCTACCGCTTCCTTCAGGTCCGATTCAGATAAAGTTTTTTCAATTTTTTTTGTTTCTTTTGCAACGTTTTTAAGATGTTTTTTAGCTCTAAGGAATTTTTTTGTGGGATCTTTTACCGGTGTTTGAGCAAAAACATAAGAGGAAAAAGCGACTAAACTTAATAGGATAAATATCGTTTTAATATTTCTCATATGTCATCCATATATCATATTGCGTAAATATTTTTTAGGGAATATTAGTAGTATCATGTTTAGCAATAGTGTCAATGAAGCAGCATTTAAGGACATAAAAGCCGCTATAGAAGCGGCAAAGCCGGATCGTAACAAAATAATCACCATGGTCTCTAAGGCGGCAAGGCTTGAACGGCTCAGTTTAAATGATCTTCTGTATCTTTTAAATGATGAAGCCAGGCTGTTTATGGATGATATCAAAAAAACCGCTTACAATATAACGGTTCAGCGTCATGGAAAAGTAATGAGGTTTTATGCCCCTCTATATGTTTCCAATGAAT
>JAPLFT010000216.1 GCA_026390535.1 Pseudomonadota bacterium | reverse complement strand
TTTAATATTTTCTCTGGCTTTTTCGATCATTGCCTCAGATATATCAATCCCGGACAAATCAAAGAGTGGATTTATCTTATTTAACTTAATTAAGAGCCACGCCGGACCGGTCCCAATATCCAGAACTTTTCCGGAAGTTTCATATGACGATATATCCTGAGCTATAAAATCGTAATGCTTCTGAAAAATATCCGAACAACTGAGTAGATTATAAACATAGGCCCCGGGGCCTGGAATTCCCTCAGGATGGATCTTTTTCAAAAAATTTCTAATGAAATGAAACAAATTATTCTCCTATGAAATTCTAAATATTTTCTCCACGTCGTATTGTCCACATGTCTTTTGATAATTCGTGACTTGCCAGATAATCATAAGGCATGGTGAAATAACCGCTAATGCCCCAGTTTTGTCCCCATGAATTACGGACAATAAATCGTTTTTGTTCATCATCGTATCCCACCGCCAAAACGGCGTGTCCGCCAAGCGGACTTTCGTACATTCCAGGCATGTTGACTTGACCGGTTTTTGCAACGGTCTCAGATTCAAAACTTTCGTACACCGTAAATCCAAACACGAACGGAAATCCATCGGCCAGGCATGCGCGCATCTGATCTACAGTATCGACGCGTTGGTATGATGTAACCTGGTGATCCAATGCGTCTTTATAGCACTCCTGTGTAGGTTTGGATTGGAATTTATCGACGAGGTAAGGCCAATTATCTTCTGTACATACTCCCTGCTTGACAAGAGATTTGATCCCGTCACGGATCCTTGCTCCATGATCTGACGGGATTGTCTTCTCTATAGCACGTTCATTGTAATACAAAAAAAGTCTGCTCATCTGTACTACAGGGAGTTTATCCTTTTTTTCAAGGATCTCCAGTGCGCCCGTAAGAGCATGTGCGGTACAGCTTCCTAATTTGCCCTGATCTTCGACAGGAGGACACAAAAAACGCAAATTAACTTTTGCCGGTAGTTTTTTCGGTATTTTATAAACTGCAGAATAGAAGATATCGCGATGATCGGGGAGATCAGGCTTCCACCCGTAAATACGGTTTTGCGCCATTTTTATTTCTCCTTAATTAATGGTCATCTTATAACACAACAAATAGATAAATAAAATACAGGGGAAAGCAGGATATATGATTATTAATGAAGTATAGCGAACTATTTATAACTTATAGTACAAGCCGTTGTAGCGGCAAAGGTTCCCGCCGTGAACGGAGTAGCTCCTGCGTTAATGGTACCTTTAATCGTAAGATCCAGGGGTGAAGCTGTCAACGCGATAGAGGTAGTATTGGTAAGCGTGCTGAGTGCCGCAAAGGTTATGGGGTAAGCGCCTATAGTAGTAGCCGCTAATGTTAAACTGGCTGTACCACCGGCAGAAGTAATTCTTAGTACACCATTCGTACCGGCTGCACCACCGGCTACGGCAGATGCCATTGTAGTATCCCAAGTACTGGGACTCAAACCATTGACCGAAGTCGGAAACACCATTGCCTGCTGTTGCGTAATGCCGATCGCCGTTAAAATGGTCATCGTCGAGTTTAATGTTGCAGTCGCTGAGTTGCCGGCAGCCGCAAATGCAAAAGACGGTATTAGGATTAAGGCCAATATCACGTAAGTTTTTTTCATAACAAACTCCTTATCATAAAACGTACCGCACTTGGGAGTGCTTCTTCCCTTATTATATCGGAATATAAAAGTTATTATACAATAAAATTGTGTAATTGTCAATAAATTGTGGCGTTTAAAAGGTGAGCGGTTGATATCTATTTGTTATTTATGACAAAATCGATATTTTAATGATGTCAAATAAGCAACTATATAGTAGGGGATCACTTCTTTTTCAGATAATAAAATACCGGTAATCCTGCCAGTGTAATTCCAATGCCGATCATGGAATTAATGGGTTGTTCTACAACTGTGCTGAAGAGGATATAAATGCCTCCCCATATGCCGATTAAAGGCATTACGGGATACAATGGGACTTTATAAACGGCTTTATATTTAGATGGTTGTTTGCGAAGAATAAAAATAGAGAACACTCCCATAGTAAAAAATATCCAGAGCACAAAAACAAGAATATCTGTCAGTGTGTTGAATGTCCCTGTCAGGATATAGATAATTGTAATGACAGTTTCCAACAATAATGCATTTGTTGGGGTCCTGAATTTGGGATGAACATCAGACAAAAATTTGTGGAAAGGTAATTGACGACGTTCTCCCATCGCCAATGGAACACGTGCGCCGGTCATGACGTAAGCGTTTTCTGCACCAAAAACAGAAACCATTATGCCCGCTATTATAAAGACGGCACCACCACTGCCGAATAATATGACGGCAAGGTCGGAGGCCGGATTCTTTGAAGTAATGATATCGCTGTAAGGCATAACATTTAATAACGCGATATTTACCAGCATATATACAATAACGACCATTCCTACACCGATGACTAATGCGCGAGGTAACTGACGTGCGGGATCTTTTAATTCGCCCGCTATGTTAGTTGACTCCATCCATCCGTCGTATGCCCAAAGTGTACCGAGTATAGCGACTCCAAAACCGGTACCCACACCGGTAGTAGTTGAAGCGAATGCTGAAAAATTATGCGCAGTCCCCTTTATTAATCCTAAAAGAACTATAACAGCAATAGGTAATAATTTTGCGAATGTTGTGACAACCTGAATTACACCGCCTAACTTTGTTGCGATTATATTCATTGCAGCCAGAAAAAGTATGCTGGCAATTGCCAATAATTTTTGTTGAAACCCGCTCATCGGGATAAAAAATGTCGAGAATGTTGCAAAGGCAATAGCAAGGGCTCCTGCAGACGCCGGATAGGTAATTACCACCTGTACCCAGCCGAACAAAAATCCCCATACATCGCCGAATAATTCTTCAAGATAAACGTACATTCCCCCTGTTTTAGGAATGGCCGAACCTATCTCTGCAACCGTCAGAGCTGCAGCAAGCGTAACTATACCGCCTAAAAGCCATGCCATTAAACCAAGAAACGGAGAACCCGCATTGCCAAGAACAATTCCCGGTTTTAAGAAAATACCCGAGCCGATTATCGCACCTACAACGATAGCGATTGCATCAATAAACGATAGGGATTTTTTAAGTTTTTCTACTACCATAGTATCATTTTGCCGTTAATTTTTTTTCAGTTTGTATAGATACTTTTTGTGTACACATAGTAGTTTCAGATCTGAAGTCAGAATTCTTCATGAACATAGAATTGAAATAATCAAATTGTAGAGGATTTATTTTATAAGTACCGCTGGCGTATCTGTCATAAACCTCTTCCACATTGGTGATAGTATTTTCTACTACGGTGGCGTTAAGTTTACACTTTTTGCATTCATTTTTTGATATTGGACAATCAAATTCATAATTTTCAAAAAATCTAATATCCGGTGCATGATTGCAAAAAGCGCCGTAATTATCTCTATCTCTAGAAGTGATTATTGCGAGGTTATCAAAAAATTCCTCATCTTTGCCATCCTCATTCTTTTCCACTTTAATTACGCTTACTGTCAAATCAGTATCCCTAATATCACTAAGAGAAATTAATCTTACTAATAACTTCTTATTATTTGCGGTAATTCGAACCTGGGAAGGTTCTTTAGGGTCTATAGAAATCATACTATTATCTATTTTGAGTTTTTTAAATTCTCCGGATTTGGAGTTTCCACGTTGGTCTTTACCTGGTGCTCTATACATACATGCCCATATAGGAATTCTATTGGGTTTATCTGCAGTCCCAAGATTTACAGTACCGCAAAATGTTTGTAATCCAGGTTCACAAAAAGGTTCTGAATACAACGTGGAAGCAAATAACAGTAAAGAAATCAATAAAACTAGATTTTTCATGGTTTTTAGTCCCCCTTCAATTTATAGGAGCTACGACTTACTGAAAGTTCTCTTTGGTATCAGTATTGTTACTATTCCATATTTTCAGTTTTTCTAGATTGCAATAACCCTTAAATGAATCTTTAAGGTTCTCTTCTTTCTTATCATTTTTATTTTTCAACATTTGTTGAGCCCTTAGAGCTACCATATAACGGACACTGGCATCGTGTGGATTTTTAGTTGGATGTACCTCTATTAGTTTGCCGCGATTGTCTCTTTTTTCTTTCTCAGTCATGAAGTAAGCATTTCTTGAATACTCTCCGGTATGATCTGTGCCATTAAGTTTTTCTTTACTCTCAAATTTGACAAAGAACGATCTATAACCGATATTCAGCTGAAGATATTTTTCACAAGGTTTTCCTGGAGTAAATGGACATTTGATCTTTCCTATATCAAACACATACTCTTCCTCTATCTTTTTTTCCTGATTCCAATATCCAAGATAAAGAGATCCGACCTCTGCACCAATGTTAAGGGATCTATCCGTATAAGTTACCAGTGAAGCCATTTCAAAAGGAGATGCTGCTACGTATGGATGTATCTTATCCTCAGGCCATGAAACACCGTTATATTCATAAATAAAAGTATTTTTATAATCATTATGACCCCAATCGCTTAAAATCCCGGTGTATAAGTAACAGTATAGCGCTCCCTCTAATGGTCTATTGGTGTTAGGCAGGGGCTGTGATGCGAATGATTGTGAAGTGAATAAAAATGAAAATAACATAAAGCAGAGAATAAGTTTTTTCATGTAAACCTCGCTAATTAAAAGTGTTTCAAGATAATCGCATTCTATACAAAACGATGTGGATATGCAAGTATGTTTATGATATTTCTAGGGAATTGAGAGGGTATAATTTATGAAAAATTCCATTGATATCAAAACAAAAGAGTTAACACCCTCCTTATGGTCTGACCTTGAAAGACTTTTTGGGGAAAACGGTGCCTGCGGCGGGTGTTGGTGTATGTCCTGGCGCAGAGAAAAAGATGATGACTGGAAAAAGATCCAGGGTGCAGAAACAAAAAAACGATTCAAGAAATTAGTTACAAGCGGAAAAGCCCATGGCATTTTAGCATATCACGACGATGAACCAATAGGCTGGTGCTCTTTTGATAGACGAACGGATTATGTACGACTTGATAGATTACCAAGCCTGAAGTGCGATGATGCTGATCTGGTTTGGTCTGTTACCTGTTTTTTTATTAAAAAAGATTATCGTAAACAAGGAGTGGGCAGTGCTCTTCTTGAGCATGCCCTCAAAGCCCTAAAAAAACACGGGGCAAAAATTGTTGAAGGATATCCTGTAAACCCTTACAGCTATGGCAAGAACATCCCCGCAGCTTTTGCTTGGACCGGGACCCAATCCCTGTTTAAAAAAGCAGGGTTTAAAGTCGTAGGTAATAAAGGCGATAGCAAAGAGCGCGTGCGCCTTTATCTACAGGTGAACAGGTTGTTAATCAGCCTTTGAAAATTGGGGTTGTTGTACAAAAATTTTCCAGGCATTAAAAAGAGTCCAAATAAAAACTTCATAAAGTCACCTCCTTAGAAAAAAGTGGTGCTTCTAAAAAATGAGCCTGACTCTCATACGGCCAAAGATACTGTCTGGAAAAATCAGTCTAAAATGGTCCATGCCTAGTGCTGTACATCTTTGTGCATTCAGACGAAAAAATGGCTTATATATTATAACAAGGATTCTCGTCGCTGTCAATATGTAAAACTTACCTTACAAATTTGTATATGTGTCTGAATTAAAACTCCATGCTTCTAACAAAGTGGCAACTATATCCTTTAGGGTACTTTACCAGATATTTTTGATGATACTCTTCAGCGTCCCAGAATTTTTTTGCAGGGACTATCTGAGTGACTATGGGCATTTCCCATTTTCCTGATCTATCAACCAGATCTTTTACTTTTTCAGCTGTCTTTTTTTGTTCTTCATCCATGTAGAATATTGCGGAACGATACTGTGATCCGATATCATTCTCCTGCCTATCCACAGTCGTAGGGTTGTGTATCTTGAAAAAAAATTTCAATATTTCCTCATAACTTATTATTGAAGGATCAAAAATAATTTTTATGGCTTCCGCATGCCCTGTTTTTCCTGTTTTGACTTCAGTATAAACGGGAGCATCCTTTTCTCCCCCGGTGTAACCTACGGTCGTTTCTATCACGCCGGGTTTTTTCCTGAAGAGTTCTTCCATACCCCAAAAACATCCCCCTGCAAGTATTGCTGTCTCAATTTTTTTAGTGCTCTCTGTTTTTTTCGTAATGGTTCCTGCTCCTTTCACGGTTGCCTCCGGAAAAAGATTTAAATATTGTCCGTATCCTTCTTCTTTTAGTTTATCGACAGGAATGAACCTTAATGAAGCTGAATTTATACAGTACCTTAATCCTGTGGATGCTGGTCCGTCGTGAAACACATGCCCAAGATGAGAATTTGCTGTTTTTGACCGTACTTCCATTCTTTTTTGAGAAAGTTTATAATCCTCTTTTTCCACGATATTTTTTGATTCAATTGGTTTAGCAAAACTTGGCCAGCCGCATCCGGAGTCAAATTTATCCAGCGAACTGAAAAGTGGTTCACCTGAAACTACATCAACATATATCCCTGATCCCGTATAGTTCCAGAACTTATTCTTAAAAGGCGCCTCTGTGGCCTCTTTTTGGGTTACATCATACTGTTCTTTTGTAAGTGATCTTTTTATTCCTGCCTCAGAAGGCCTTTTATATTCTCCCATTTTTCCCTCCGTCAGTTTGTCATTACAGGAGCAGATCGAGAACAAGGCCAGGATAAATAAAAAAATGCTTTGTTTCATTTTTTTGAAATGGCAACAAAATTACCGTCGGCTTCTTCAAATGGCTCGAAGAACTTTATTTCTGAAAAACCTGCATCCTTTGCCAAGCTCTTGTAATTATCCTTATTGAATAGGAATAGGTGTTCCAAAGGTTTTAGAGCGCCCCATTTTGGACCTGTTTGTTTTGCTTTGTCACTGCTTGAATCCGGTGTTTGTATGACAAGTATTCCGCCGGGGGTCAGTATATTATAGATCCTTTCTAAATCCGTTTTTGGATCCTCAAAATGCTCAATCACGTCGATCGCTGTTACTACATCAAAATAATTATTCTTGAAATTCTTATAAACATCTTCAAATCCGCCGATAAATATTTTTTTATCCATTTCCTTATATTTTTTCTTAAAGGGTATCAGAAGTTCAGGAACAAGTTCCACGCCGTACGCGTCCCAATTCTTCTGTATGGCGGAATAAAGCAGGAACCCTTTGTTGCATCCTATGTCCAGCAACTTGAGCTGTTTGTTTTTATCAATATTTTTGTCTACTATGGACGTTATTTTGTCTGCTTTTTTTATGAAGTTACTGAAATTTCCAAAGGAATCAAAATTCCTGAACCTTGATAGTATTTTTCTCCTGAATGATTTAATTAGTCCACCATCGTAGGACTTATAGAGTTTTTTCTTAGGCGCTATATTTGGTACGTAGATCAATCCGCAATTTGTGCAGGATTTGTAATTGAATTTACCTTTATCCGAACCAGGGACAGCGGAGGTCCTTGAACTCTTGCATAATGGACAATTTGTAGTACTCTTCATAATAATAGACCTATCTATATTACATTGGTGTAGTTATGAAAATCGGATTTTTGAAACAGAACAAAATTTATATCTGGATTGGCTTTTTCCTATTGCTTGTGATGAGATTTTTTCTGTCATGGTTTGCCACCTTTGGTATAGATTCTCCTCTTATTTATACCAGAACAGCTGAGCTATCCAGTGGGGTAATACCCCCATTTGCGATCCATGTCCCTATAACTCATAATGCCTTTATCCCAGGTCCAGGCATAGCCGTGCTGTACTATCTAATGTTCTCTATAACCAGGAACCCAATATATGTAGGAATGATTACAGGGGTGCTTCAGATACTTGGCATATTTGTGCTGTATAGATTATTTTCACAGATATATTCAAAAAAGACAGCAGGAATAGTCGCATTTTTAATGTTGCTTAATCCATGGCTTTGTTATTACAGCGTAGGGCTTTGGAATCCAGGTTTGATATTCCTTTTTTCTAGCCTGGCTTTTTATTCCTTATATAAACTTAAAAATGATAATAAATCGGTCTATTGGGCAACGCTCGCATTCTCCATCTGTATGGCCGCGCAGGTCCATATGTCCGCTTTTCTTCTGATAGTGGTGTGTGCCGCGTATCTTTTATTTTATCGGATTTGGCCCAAGATTAAAGACGTCTTTACCTGTTTGTGTATATTTGTCTTTTTGTTTTTCCCGTATATAAGATATGAGATAATCAACAACGGTAAAAACACACTCGCATTATTTTCCGGAGCAACTGGGACGAGTTTTAAGCTGGAGAGCCTTTTAAGAGCGCTTCACTTCTCTGTAATATTTCAGTCTGATGAAATAGCGCATTTTGCAGGGGCCGGGATATATAGAGCGATCTTTTTTTATAAGTATCATCCCCTCTTGTCAGTTGTATTAATACCGCTCTCTATCCTTACGGTATATTTTTCTTATGTTATGTTCTGGACATTCTTAAAAAATAATTTTTCCATGAAAAAATTAAAAACATTAGGAAAAGTTGAAACAGCGGGGGATTCTACCGTTGCCTTTTTATTTATTGTTGCCTTCATTATAAATCCGTTAATCTATTATTTTACTCCAAGGCCGTTCTCTCCTCATAACCTTATAGTCATAGCACCGTTCCTGTGGATACCGATTGCTTCGTTCGTTGATAAGCCGGGAAAATTATTTTTTCCATATTTACGATTGAAGCAACTTGGATATATTTATGTTATAGCATCGTTGATAGCTGTATACATGATACTTGTGAGCCATCCGTATCAGGTACCGGTTAAAGATGTTATCAAGATAGCGGGTTTTATAGGTCAGGAACAGAACACTCCTGTGTATTTGGAGGGAGTGGAAGAGATTACTCAAATAGATGCACTGGAGACATTACACAAAAATTATTTTGCACGCACCTATAAACTGATAGCTGATTCTGAAAAGGATGCGAAAACAAAATTCATCCTGATGGATAAAAGACGACAACCCATCACAGGAAATATCGTCTTTGAAACCTCAACTGCAATAGTCTTACAAAAATAGACAGATATAGGACCTTAAAATAAAGGGAAAAAATTATGCAGACTTTACGAGCATTTCTCGGTCCTTGCTTGAATTTAGCGAATGTGAAAACTATTTCTATAGCTTGCTTCATTCGCTAAATTCATAGCAAGGTGAGAACGCGCAGTGTCTGCATAATTTTTTCCCTTTATTTTAAGGTCCTATATATTTGTTTATTTATTTTTTGGGCTGTACTTTTTAAGGTACGAATATTTTTTGAAACGTGGATTCTCGTCTTTGTACCATCCGGTATCCTGTCTGAACAATCTTGAGTTTATCAGTCCCATATTGTGAAGCAGGTATATGAACGATGTTAATATGCACTGTATCCCGTACTTTGTGCTTCTTATAAAATTTATTGATGATGCTTCGTCAAAATATTTTGTGGGACAAGTGATTTCCGCAATAGGAATCTTCTTGTTGTGTATCTGCACGATCATCTGGTTGTCAAAAATAAAATCATCACTATTCTCATCCAGCGCGATGCTCTTTAATACATCCGCAGAGAACGCCCTGTATCCGGAATGATATTCAGATAGTTTCTCGTTTATGAGTATATTCTGAATGAGCGTAAGAACTCTATTGGATATATATTTATATATAGGCATCCCACCGGCGCGTGCTCCCTTACCCAGTATCCTTGAGCCCATAACAACATCGTAAACACCGTCTGCAATAAGCGCTACCATGGCCCTTATTAATCTTGGTGAATACTGATAATCCGGGTGAAGCATAACGACGATATTTGAATTAAGTTCTATGGCTATCTTGTAACATGATTTTTGATTACCGCCATAGCCTCTGTTCTGTATGTGATAATAGGTTATTATTCCAAGTTTGTGCGCAAGCTCTTTGGTCTTATCATTGCTTGAATCATCTACAAGGACTACATTGTCAACTATATCATGAGGGATCTCATTAAAAGTCCTCTCCAGGGTTTTTTCCGCATTATATGCGGGCATTATTACCGTTATTATTTTTCCGTTAACCATTTTTAAGTACTCTTACCTTATTGGCCCTTACTAATGCATCATCCAGATTATCTAATATATTTTCCCTTCCGACAATATTATAAAAATCCATCTTCTTAAGAAATGCCTTTGGCAGTCTTGCGACCTCGGAAAGTATTATTGTGGTTCCTCTCTTTTTGGCTTTGGTGACAAAGGTCTCAAGGGCGAATATTCCCGTAGCATCTATGGCCGGGACGTGTCTCATCCTCAGTATGAGGACTGCTGGTGCAAGGTCAGAGCGGGTAAGTTCATCACTGAATTTATCCGCTACTCCAAAGAAAAATGGTCCGTTTATTTCATAAACCTCGACCCCTTTGGGTATTATTCTTTTGGATGTAGCGTCAGGGTCCAGTTCCTCCTGTACAACCTCGGGAGCTGTAAGGAATGCCGTTCTTCTGCTCATCTTTGTTACATCGCTCATTCTCTTCATGAACAATACGGCTGATAGTATCATGCCGAACTGAACCGCTACCGTAAGATCAGCGAATATTGTCAAAAAGAATGTAAGCAGTAATACTGCAATATCACTCTTTGGTGCCTTGAACATTCTTGCAAAAATATGAAGCTCACTCATATCCCATGCGACGACCATCAATACTCCGGCAAGACTTGCAAGCGGTATGTATGATGCCACCGGTGCAAAGAAAGCCACAAACAGTATTAATATTATCGAATGAACTATGCCCGCAAAAGGAGATCTTGCTCCGGCCTTTATGCTGGTCGCTGTTCTTGCTATGGCACCTGTTACGGGAATACCTCCAAAAAATGCAGATCCAATATTTCCAACACCCTGAGCGATTAATTCCGTGTTTGAATGATGTTTGTCTCCAGTCATACCGTCAGCAACAACGGCACAAAGCAGAGATTCTATTGCAGCCAGGAATGCTATTGTTAGGGCGTCATGGACTACGAGTCTAAACGTATGAAAATGTAAATCCGGCCACGCAAAATGAGGAAGCTCGGATGGTATACCCCCAAAATTAGATCCTATGGTAGAAATATGAAGATCAAAAAAATAAACGACTAGACAGCTGATTCCTACAGCAACAAATTGTGCCGGTATTTTTGGATATGTTTTTCTTATTATGAAAATGAGTAGTATTGTGCCTGCGCCTATTAAAAGTGCATATGTGTTGAATGTCAGAAAATATTTAAAATAATTTAACCACATATCTGCAGTGTCAGTTTTTATGCTTGATATTGTGAGCCCAAAAAAATCCTTTATCTGTGTAGTAAATATAAGAAACCCGATACCGGCGGTGAATCCTGTTATTACCGTATAAGGTATGTATTTTATATATGCACCTATCCTTAATAAACCAAATATTATCAAGAATATTCCCGCAAGTATTGTCGCTGCTACCAGACCCTCGAATCCATGATTACTGATCACGCCGAGTATTATTATTACGAATGCACCGGTTGGTCCTCCAATCTGATATTTGCTTCCGCTCAGAACGGAAATGATAAGTCCGCCTATAATTGCCGTGAATATACCTTTTTCTGGACTGACACCGCTTGCTATGGCAAATGCCATCGCCAGCGGAAGTGCGACTATACCGACGGTGCAGCCGGCGAATATATCCTTAAAAAAGAATTTTAAATTAAATTTTTTATTTTTTACGGACCAGATAAAAAGTTCCAATGACTTTGGCATCCAGTCCACCTTGGAAAAAATATCTTTAATACTAATTTTCATTCAAGCGCCTACCTTGTATGTTAATGTACGCCTGTGTTGCGGACTTCAACAGTGCAAAGATTTAACTCTAAGAGATTTATTCCGTCAAGGAATTGTGACAGGATTTGATGCGTGACTTAAAAACTAAATTACTCAGAGACTAAAAATTAAGGGGTCTGTTTTTCAACGGACCCCTTAAACAAAAGACATAAACTCTTATATAAGTTTACCTTCTTTCTTCTTTTGGTCTAGCTTCGTTAACTCTTAGATTACGACCGTCAATGTCATAGCCATCAAGTTTAGAAATTGCTTTCTGAGCGTCTCCGTCATTAGCCATTTCTACAAAACCGAAACCCTTTGAACGGCCAGAGTCATGGTCTGTAATAACCTTTGCGGATACTACTTCACCAACTGAAGCAAAAAGGTCGCTCAATTTCTGATCGTTTACACTGTAAGGCAAGTTGCCTACATACAATTTTTTTCCCATTTTCGAAAATTCCTCCTACTATAATACTTAAACTCCGAACCCAAAAGTCCGGATAAGTCGGTTATGGCATATAATATATATTTATGTCAAGGGTATTGTTTTATCTCCATACTGATGATTAAAATAGATATTGATGAAGCTATATGAAATAGATTTCCATTATTACTTTGTTGAAGATGCCATAAATATTACAGAAAGTATTATAAATTACGCCCGGTTAAACGATGAAAGAGTAGAGTGTCGGTTTATCACAGGGAGAGGTAAGATACAGAAGGAATTAATCAGACTCCTCAAGGATACCTATGACCTTAATCCCGTCATACCAATGTCCAACGGTGGAATGGTACTGGTCGAGATATATTAAAAATACGTCGCTATACCGCCGGATATCCAATTCTTGTTTCCACGAATCTGTATGCCTGCGTCAAATAACAACTCAACGGATCTATTTAACGGTATAGATGTTCCTGCAAACCAGCTGACGGCCAGGAACGTCCCTCTGGATACCTGCCAGTCAAGGTAAGGTCCCGAGGATAAGGCAAAACATTGAAATCTATGGGTAAATATAGGTTTAACATCTAAAAATGCAGCGGCCTGATAGTGAGTTCCAAGAGTTAAAGAAAAATCCAATGTCTCGCTTTTTATAAATTCATATTCCAGTTCTCCGCCAAAATAAGTCTTGGCGCTTCCAAGTCCCAATTTGAAATTTACATTCATTCTGTCGATGATGCCGGTACCCAGATGAAAGTAACCCATGATATCGTTAGGGCGTATACTTATTTGAGGTTCAATACCAAACATCATAATGCCGGGTTTTATAGTCCCTGCCGAGCCGAATATCTCTGCCCTCAGTCCGAATGAAGCAAGAAAAATCACTACAATAAAGATTAATTTTTTCAAGCTACGAACCTCCGCTTGCAATTTTTAGGTTAATCGGTGTATTTTGTCAATTATGAAGAAGGTAATAATAATAGGAGCGTCCTCCGGCATCGGCGAAGCCCTGGCCAGGGTTTTTGCAAAGAATGGATATATTATTGGCCTTACAGCAAGAAGAATTGAGCTCCTAAAAAATATCCAGGCTGAATTGAAAACAAAGTCCTATGTCAAATATATGGATCTTCTAAAACCTGATGATGCGATAAGAGCTCTTGAGGAATTGATAAGGGAAATGGACGGAGTCGATATAGTAATCATTAATTCCGGAACAGGACACGAGGGTAAAATCCTTGAATTTGAGAAGGAAAGGATCGCGATAGACGTAAATGTATTAGGTTTTACCGCCATGGCAGCACCGGCATATGGAGCATCAAAGGCATACCTTAGTTTTTACCTGGAGGGGCTGAGACACAAATTTGCACAGCAAAAACAGAATATATATATAACAGATATAAAACCGGGCTATGTCTATACACCGCTGACCCAAAACCACGAAAAGATGATATGGGTCTCTACTGCCCAAAAAGCAGCTTCTCAAATCTACGACGCCATAATCGGGAAGAAAAAACACGCCTATATTACAAAAAGGTGGATACTGCTTGCATGGCTGTTAAAAATTATTCCAGATTTTATTTATAATAGATTTTAAATAATGGTATCTTATTAGACAGATGAAAAAACTTATCCTGATTTTATTTGTTCTGGGTGTTTTTCCCGTCAATATCTATGCGTTCAGATCTGCCGATATTGGTTTAGGCCCCAATCTTAATGTAAGAGGAGGGGTTGCTACAGGTCTTATGATGGAGGGGAATTGGAACCTGCATAAAAACATAGGGGCAAGACTTCTTATAGGCGCTAAGAATGGCCTTTGGGTCGGTCTGGCCCTTAATACGACCTTTTCTTTGCACGAGAGTGCAACCGGTGATTTCGATTATTCCATAAATTTTTCTCTACCCTATATTATAAATATAAATAATGGAGTCAAGACAGCTTTTATAGGAGTCACAGCAGGTAATACTTTGTCATTCGCGATAGACGATAATAATAAATATTATATTTTTATTACTCCGGCCGAGTTTGTTTTTGTACCGCTTACATGGGTGCTGTATCCAAACGGAGGATTTAAAAGCGGGTTTGAAGTATCCGTAATGACGGCAATCGGCATTAGGGTGAGATTATGAAAGGCAGAAACTGGCATGAAATAGTTGTTGATAAAAAACACATAGAAAGTGAAAAAATAAAGGCTCGCGAACTTAAAAAAAGCAACTGGTGGAAAAACAAAATTTCAGAAGGAATTTGTTATTACTGCGGGAAAAAATATTCTCCGGAAAAACTTACCATGGACCACATAATCCCCATAGCCAGGGGTGGCAAGAGCACAAAGGGTAACACCGTTATCTGCTGTTTTGAGTGTAATCAGAGTAAGGGACTGGATACTCCAGTAGATATAATTCTGGATAAAATTAAAAATAAATAATTCTTAAATTAATTC
>JAPLFT010000161.1 GCA_026390535.1 Pseudomonadota bacterium | reverse complement strand
AGAATTTGTATAGTATTTAGAGGAAGGGAACTCACGCATATGGAGATGGGGCAGAACCTTCTTAAAAGGATAAAGGAAATTACAAGCCCGTTTGCAATTATTGAGACTGAGGCAAAACTGGAAGGCAGGAAGATAATTTTACAGCTTGCTCCTGCCAAGCTGGTAAAATAGTTTTTATAGTCGGGGCGTAGCGCAGCCTGGTTTAGCGCACTTGTCTGGGGGGCAAGTGGTCGTCCGTTCAAATCGGATCGCCCCGACCAACTCGTTCTTTTTCCGTAATACTTCGTCAGATTTCGGCTCGTTTTACGAAAAAATAACTTCGTTGGTCTTATTAACCTAATCTGGCGGGCGAAATGTAAATAGCGCGAGCGGAAACCCCGCGAGCATTCCTTAGATCATTTTGCATCTATGCAGTTCACCTTTGCTGTCCTTTATGATAGCAATCGTGGACATATCTTCCATTGTTTCTACGCTAATGACCTTTCCATTAATTGCAGAGGTAGCGCTGTCCATAACGGCTTCCTTTTCAGTTTCGGAGCAGCATAGGCTGTGTTACTTACTTATTAGCAACAGGTTTTCTTTGAGCAGCACGATCCTTTCTTTGATTGGTTTCTGTCTTTTTCTGAAGTTTTTGTATACTTTTCAGGATCCTTTTCGAATTTTGCTTTGCAGCCCATTTCACAAAAGTAATAAATCTTTCCGTTATAATCCAGTTTAGCTTCTGCTTCTTCCGTCTTTATTTCCATTCCACATACCGGATCTTTAGTTTTATTATCCATAACTAGCCTCCTACCTCTGTTTTTTTAACTTATCCACCGTGGATTATAATATACTTTGGGTCTATATTATCTATGGGGTGAAGTACTACTACCTTCTAATAATGGAACATTAATTTATGTGTTCGAAGTCAATATAACCATTTTTTGCATCTGTACGTATTAATTTTACGCGGAGTTTATTACCGACATCAATACCTTTAAATCCGCGGATCAATTTTCCTTCTACAGGAGGATTAAATATTCTTACCCATGTTCCCTTATCAGCAGCACCTGTGCAAATCGCGTCAAATGTCTGTCCGATTCTGGATGAAAGAAGCAACGCTGCTGCTGATTTAGCTACACGTCTTTCTACTTTGGTGGCATCATCTTCTTTTTCTGTGCATAAGTTGGCAAGAGCCGTTAATTCCTCTGGCTTGTAAGGAGCGGTTGTCCCTTTTAGGGCCGCTTTTAGAATACGTTGAGTAATTAAGTCAGGATATCTGCGATTGGGCGCAGTGGAATGTGTATAATCTCTCACTGCCAGACCAAAGTGTCCAATGGCTTTTTCTCCCGGGAATTCAACGACGTATTCACCCTTTCCTATAAGCTTGATAATGGTTAAAGAGAGATCAGGAAATCCTATCGGATCTGATTTTTTTTGTTTATATAAAAATAGTGCAAGAGATTTAGCGTCTGGCTTTGAAGGGAGCTTGTAATTATATTTGGATGAGACAACCTCTACTATTCTTTCCCATCTTTGTGGTGAACGAACTATGCGTCGAAAAGAGAGAAGTCCTTTGGCTTTTAGGTATTGTACCGTTGCCCCGTTGGCTGCAATCATAAAATCTTCTATCAGTTCCTTTGCTCTGTTCTTACGATCCTCTTCCAGATATTTGATCATATCTTCATCAAAGATTGAACGAGCATGTATGGTCTCAAAATCAAGAGCACCAACCTCGTGTCTGTTTTTCCGTAATAGTTGTGCCACCTGATCCTGTAGCTTTATATTTGCATCAAGACCTTTTACCTTTGCTACAGCATCTGGCATAGGCCCTTTAGCTTCCAGCCAATCGGCAACACTATTGTATGCAAGTTTGGCGTGATTGCAGACAAGCGCCCTATATATGTCTGAACTTTTAACTCTGCCATCCGCATCAATGGTCATCTCAGCTATCATGACTGAACGATCCTTTTCGTAGTTAAGGGATGTGAGGTCGTTAGAAAGTTGCTGTGGTAACATGGGAAATATTTCACCGTCTGTATAAATAGATGTTGTATTTTGACGAGCATGATCATCGATGGCACTACCTTTTTTTACCAAGGATTCCACATCGGCAACAGCCACATAAATTTTAATTATGCCATCTGGTGTTTTTTCTGCCACGGTAAGCTGATCAAGGTCAAGTGAGTCATCATTATCAATAGAACACCATAAAAGCTGACGCAGATCGCGTTCAGGCTTGTCCGTTATATCCAAAGAGCCATCGATACTACTCAGTTCTTTTAATACCTCGGGTGAAAAATCGGGGAGAAGTCCGTGTTCTCTCATTGCCTGGCGGGCAATGTCCTTTAAAAAAGAACGTTGATTTCCGGTGCCTTTTTTTTGATTGGCAGACATACTGTTTTGTTACACCCGTCTTATGAACAAATCTAGTTCAAAAACTTATTATTAATCAAAGTATCTGCTTATATATAATTTTGTTCTGACTAACATTATAGAAATTAATGCGCCCGACAATATCCACGGTATTATAAAATTAATAGAATTATTCATGCTGTGTTCGCCGACCGTATTTCCAATGGTCATTAATACTATTACAGAAAGAAAAGCTATTAAAGGAAACAGCCAGAAAGAATTTCTATAAAGGATTTTTATTTCAGCTTTATTAAATACGAAAAGTGATACAAATGCTGTTGTTCCCATAAAAACAGCACCGCAGAACAAACCGCAGACAAGATCTCCATATTGTAGAACTAAGGATGTTATACCGTTTCCTCCGCCGATCGGGCCTATGCCGAATTGAGGGCATACTGATAATGTTAATATTGCAGAAACAAAATGTACTATTGATAGTTTTTTAACGACCCTTGATAACGTCGGATTAAGCGAATTTAATATTTGTGTTCTTACTCTGTTATCCAGCTCAGAAGAAGGGCGTATTTCTTCTGAATTTATAAATTTTAAATATTCTTTGTTATTCATTTTTCCCTCCTTTTGAGAATATCTTTTTCAAGGAACGAACCGCTCTGCTTACCTTTTGTCTTACGTTGACTTGAGATGTATTTAGTATCTTTGCTATATCTTCAAATGATTTATCATCGTAGTATCTCAACTTTATAATTGCAGCCTCATCATCAGATAATTTATTAAGTTTTGCATCTATATCCGGTGTTTCAGCTATCTCACAACCCATAGAAATGTTCTCCGGTAATTCTTCCATTTTATTTCTTCCCATACTTCTATACGTGTCGATTAGCATTGTTGTGACAATAGTGAACAACCATTTTGGAAATAAATATTTAGGATTATATAAGGATCTGGTTCTATGAAGCTTTAAAAAAATATTTTGATAAACTTCGTCTGCTACAGCATTATTATTTAATCTACATATCAGATAGCCATAAACTTTGCCTTTGTAACGAGTGTATAACTCATTAAATGCTGCTTCATCCCCATTTTGGTATAGCAGCATAAGGTTTTCGTCTGTTTGTTTCCTGATATCCATTCTATTAATAAATATACGATAGATATTGGATTGTGTGACCTTTTATTTTTTTGTCACAAAATTAAGTCATTCCTCGTAATGTGTAGTGTTTAAAATGATTAAAAAGTGAGAAGGAGGACTTATGAAACAGCTTTTATTGGTAGTTTCTATGCTGCTTTTTACCAGCACATTCGTTTTTGCCGCTAGTGAATGCAGTTGTGGAAAGGAATGCACCAAAAAGTGCGTAGCTGGTAAAACAGCAAACTGCAAATGCGAACATTGTGGTTGTACTAAGGGTGTTGATTGCAAATGCGGACAAAAATGAATTGCTAACTAGTATTAGGTCGAAGATGAGATGGGAGAGCAAAAAAGTTCTCCCATCTAAAAGGGTTGGAATTTTTTATTGGCACTTAAAAGAAAGCTCAGCTACATAATCTTTATCGTCAGTCATGAATAAACCAACTATCCCTGCTCCAGTAACCACACCGCCTAAAGACTCGTTCACAGTACCTAGCCCTAGACCTGTAAACGTAGCCGCTTTTGAGACTTGTCTCATCCCTTTTTTTGTACCTTCACTCATATAGCCTTCATAATTTGTAGCAATGTCGTTAATATATATAATACCTTGTTTTCTTTCACGGCAGTAATCCTTGGAAGAATCTATTGCTTTTTCTACGGTATCGTCCTTGTAAGTACCTCTTGCAATGGCACGGTTAATATTATTTTCT
>JAPLFT010000096.1 GCA_026390535.1 Pseudomonadota bacterium | reverse complement strand
GGTTAGATTCCATCTTTTCAGCGATGAACCGAAAGTTGTAAGAATAAAGAAATCGGGTGACGGTCCGGTTACTGCCGCAGATATCCAGCTAGACGAAACAACAGAGATATTGAATACCGAACAACACATATGTACTTTGAGCGGAAATGGAAAATTCAACGCTGAGATCACAATAGAAAGAGGGAGAGGTTATAGACCGGCAGAAGAAAATAAATATGAAGAAATGCCTGTAGGAACAATACCTATGGACTCTTTTTTCTCGCCTATAAAAAGGGTCAATTATAGCATTACGGATGCCCGTATAGGACAGAGAACGGACTATGACAGACTTATCCTAGAGGTGTGGACGGATGGTACTATACTTCCAGAAGACGCTGTAGCATATGCTTCAAAGATACTGAAAGAACATCTTAATATATTCATTAACTTTAAGGAAGAGGCTGAGCCTATTTCTGAACAAAAAGTTGCAAGCAAGATCAGCCCTGAACTGGCTGAATATCTTGATAAGACAGTCGACGAACTGGAACTTTCTGTAAGATCTGCGAACTGTCTGCATAACGCCAACATAAGATATATAGGTGAGCTTGTTACAAAGACGGAAGCAGAAATGCTTAAGACTAAGAACTTTGGAAGAAAATCATTGAACGAGATAAAGGATATACTTACAGAGATGGGATTGAGCCTCGGCATGAAAATAGAAGGCTGGGACACTCCGTCTGAAGGTTCAAGAATAAACAAGGAGTTTGACGAATGAGACACGGTAAGAGCGGTAGAAAATTTAGCTTAGAGGCTTCAGAGAGAAAGGCTTTTTTCAGGAATATTACGGATTCTCTTATCGTTAAGGGAAAGATAAAGACCACTGTTACAAGAGCCAAGGAAATACGCAAATTCGCAGAACATCTTATTACAATGGCGAAAGTTGGTACCCTTGCTTCAAAGAGAAGGGCTCTTGCTTTTCTTAGGACAAAAGAAGCCTTTGTAAAACTCTTTGGTGAATATGCCCAAACTTTTAAAGACAGGAATGGCGGTTATACAAGAATAACAAAGGCAGGCTACAGGGCTGGAGATAATGCCCCTATGGCATATCTTGAATTCATAGTCGCAGGAGAAGAGCCTACAACAAAGAAGGCTGCTCCAAAAAGAAAGAGACGTCGTTCTACAAAGAAATCAGAAGACGGTAAAGAAAGTAAAGAAACCGCTGCTTCGACTAAAGAATAATAATTCATAAAGCGGAAGTTAACTCATACAACAGCATTTCATTTGCGTTATAATATTTGCCTGTAATACCCACGTATTTCATCCCGATTTTTTTAAGTATATGTTTTGAACTTTTATTATCCGGGAATACCAGCCCCAATATTATCCCTAGTCTTAAAGTTTTAAACCCGTAGTCCAATGATGCTTTAGCGGCCTCTGTTGCCAATCCCCTGTTCCATTGATCCGGAGACAACGCGTAACCTACCTCGATATCTTTTGTTTCACATATATATTGGAGTCCGCAGTGTCCTATCAGTTTATTGTTCTCTTTTAAGACCATAGCCCAAATACAGAACCCATGATCATTTTGCTGGTCTATTCTGCTCTGTATCTTTGTCTCAGCATCCTCCAGCGTAAAGTGGTCTATCGGTAGATATTTTAGTACCAAGGGGTTATCCATCATCTTGTGATAATCGCTGATATCTGAATGTTTCCATGGACGTAAAATAATTCTATCCGTTTCTAAAATTATTTTCATAAAGAATTCTTTTGTACCAATCTAAGAAACTCTTCCCTGGTCCTCATGCTTTTTCTGAATACACCAAGCATGGAAGACGTTGTGGCAAAAGAGTTCTGTTTTTCAACTCCTCTCATTACCATGCACATATGCTTTGCCTCAATTACCACGCCTACACCTTTTGGTTTGAGTACTTCATAAAGCGTGTGGGCTATCTGGTTAGTAAGTCTTTCCTGTACCTGAAGTCTCTTTGCAAACACGTCCACAAGCCTTGGGATCTTGCTTATTCCCAATATCCTTCCGTCGGGTATATATGCAACATGACATCTTCCAAAGAACGGGAGCAGGTGATGTTCACAGAGACTGAACATTTCTATATCCTTTACTATAATCATATCATCGTATTCTTCCTGGAATATAGCACTGTTGATTATTTTTACCGGATCCTGTTTATACCCGCTGGTTAAGAATTCATAACTTTTTTGCACCCGTTCCGGTGTTCTTAGTAAACCGTGGCGAGTCGGATCTTCACCCATCTCAATCAATATCTTTTTTATTTCATCTTTCAAGTTTATTCCTCCTTGGTTTCAAACAATTGCGAATCACACTGCTTTTCCAGTTCATTTTCAAGCTTTTTGAATTTTTTCTTAAAATCATTCTGAGACACAAATCCCGTATAACCGGCATATGTATTGGTTATCGCCCTTGTCATCAACCGTATGGTCTCGTCGGTCTTATCAAGTTTTATAGTAAGACACGCGGCGTTTTTATATGCTCTGTATGCATTGGAGAACATCATGGCTTTCTCGTAACTTGAAGCCAGGGTTGTATATGCATTTTGAAGAAGTTCAACATCAACATCCTGCTTATATACAGTATCTGTAAATTCCTCCAAAAAGCCGGCCGCTTTTGCATACTCTCCTGTTTGATAATAAGACTCGCCAAGGTAATAATAAATAATTGGTTCCTCTGTGTAGATCTTACGCGCCCTTTCCAGAACATCTATGGCCTTTTTATAATCATTCTCCAACATCTCAACATTTGCCATAAGCATAGATCTTTTAAAATTATCCGATTGTTTTGCTTCCAATTTTTTTAAATAGTTCTCAGCCTCTAAATAATTCTTCTTATCTATAAGAGCCTGTACAAATTGTTCGTGTGCCTGTTCATTATCGGGTTTTATTTCAAGTACCTTATCACAATAATACTTCATCTTTTCATACTCGCCCATAGTTCTAAAGACGGTGCAATAAGCAAGTGGTACTTCTATGCTCTTTGGCGCTATTGATTCCATTTCGCTGACTATTCTTAATGCCTTATTATACTGTTTTGTATAGATATAACTTTTCCACAGATATCTGCGCATTATTAGAGAATTGGGGTGATTATTGAGCAGAGGAGCTCCCTTTTCTATAACCTTGGTATAATTTTTCTCTCTGTAATAACTTTGCATCTGAGCTACCGGATTCAGATTTTTAAATATATTTTTTTTGATGAATAAATAATCCGCCAACATCAGTATTGATAGAAAAAGACATACGTATATGACGGTAGAAACGATCGGGTTTCTTCTCACATACCTTTTTTTATCCAGATCAATGTTGGGAATACGATCCTGCATATCATTGAAATTGTTGCACGAAATCCGATTGTTTTCAATCTCGGATAATTGATGAGTGATATTAGATATGGTACCCGGAGAGGGACTTGAACCCCCACACTTACGGACCAGATCCTAAGTCTGGCGTGTCTGCCAATTCCACCATCCGGGCACCCGTAAGAACATGTGACTCTATATTTTAATTGCTCTCAAAAGTAAATGATTTATTTACATTTCCCCATTGTTAGTTGGTGGGTCTTATGCTAAAAAGATTTGTAATTCTTTGGAGGGTTTGTCAGCCGTGAAGGGTAAAAAGAAGAAACAACATAAAAACAAGGCTTCAGCTAATAAAAAACCGGCTGCCAAAAAACATATCAAAAAACCGGTAAAAAAGGCTGTAAAGCCTTTAAAAAAAGCTGCTTCCAAGGTTAAAAAAGTTATTAAAAAATCTATACCTAAGAAAAATACAAAAAATAAGATAAAGAATAATAAGATAAAAAATAAAACCTCAAAACCCTTAAAAAAAATCGCTATAAAAGTAAAAACTAAAAAACCTGTTAAGATAATAAAACCTGTTAAAACTACAAAATCTGTTAAGACAGCAAAACCTGTTAAGATAGCAAAACTTGTTAAGGCTAAAAAAGTTATTAAGACTGCTAAACCCATAAAATCTAAAAAACCGATTAAAAAAGACGAACCGATAGTAAAACAGGTAAAAAAATGTAAGAAGTCATTATGTAAGGAACCTGCTTTTGCCAATGGATATTGTCGCTATCACTACATAGCAAGTTGGAAAGCTGAACATATAGACAAGAAAGTAAGAAAAGTAAAACACCTTGAAAAATTGATTGCCGAGATAAAAAAACGTTTTCCTAACCAGTATCTTGAACTTATCAAGGATGATCTGGAGTCCGACAAGATATTCAGACAGGTGCTAAAGGATATGGACCTGGAAGAAGATATAAATGATTTTGAGATCAGTGATGATACTCAAAAAATAATAGATTCATACAGCATATTAGTTGATACTGATAATAATGAAGAAGAGTTTTGATATAACACGACCCTCTAAAGCAAGTATATTAACATTCGGATGCCAGATGAACGTCCACGACAGTGAACGCATGGGCGCGCTGTTGGAACAGAATAACTTTACCGTGTCGGATTTATACGAGGATGCCGACCTTATAATAATCAATACATGCTCGGTAAGGGAAAAGCCGGAAGAAAAACTTTCTTCTTATTTGCAGCATATCAAAGGTCTTAAGAGGAAAAACCCTGAATTAATAGTTGCTGTTGCCGGTTGTGTTGCTCAGCAGAAGGGTGAACAGATAATAAGTATGTTTCCCTTTGTCGATGTAGTAATAGGCCCTGATGGTATAGATAAACTTCTGAAATATATTAATGATGTAAGATCAAAAAGCACAAAAATAACGGACACGGGTTTTATAGATGAAATATCTTATTCAAATACACTTTTAACGCAATCCGGAGCATCAAAATCCTACGCGT
>JAPLFT010000135.1 GCA_026390535.1 Pseudomonadota bacterium | reverse complement strand
GGTGACTAAGTTTATGAGCAAAATCAGAACGTTTATTTACAATTCTCTCATTCACAAGAGAAATAGTGTGCTTTCGTTTAGGTCTTTCAGGAGAAGGTTTCTCAATAGCACTAAGCTTCTTTTGAACTTTAGCAAGATTCTTTTCTTCTGTACGGAAAAAACGAGGATTTTCAATCTTAGTTCCATCGGAATATGTAGCAAAGGTGGTCAAACCCATGTCAATTCCAACCGCTTTATCGCTATGTGGAAGTGGCTTAGGTTCTATTTCGCAGGAAAAACTTATAAACCATTTACCGGCGGCGGAACGTCTGATGGTGCATGTTTTAATAGTTCCTTGAATAGGTCTGTGGAAAATAGTTTTCAAGTTACCAATTTTAGAAAGCTGAACGTACCGTTTTTCTGCATTAACTTTCCAACCAGATTGAGGATATGTTATCGAATCGTATCTACCATATCCTTTGAATCTTGGATAACCAGGGTCTTCACCTTGTTTAACTCTACGAAAGAAATGCTTGAAGGCAAGATCAACACGAGTCTGGGCATCTTGAAGGGTTTGAGAATGAACAATATTAAGGGATGGTCTTTCTTGTTTCCAAGTAGTGAGAATTTTATTAGTATCGAACAGACTAATAGATTTTTTTTCTATTTCCCAAGCGTTTTTTCTACAAGCCAAAGTTTCATTATATACCCAACGACATTCTTCAAGTATTTCATTGAGCAATGTCAGTTGGCTTTTAGTTGGATATATTCTATATTCATAAGTTTTTCTCATAATAGTTTTCCTTTAAGTAATTACATAATAATTATAATATAGCTTAAAGGATAATTCAAGAAAAAAGAATCATTCATCCAGTCCCAAGTGAAAGCTAGGACTAAAGCTCGTTGGCTTTCTGATTTAGGAAATCGTAAAATATTTGTTCGTAATTGACATAAGCAATAGTCAATGATAAAATATGGGCAGACGTTAAAGATAAAATTGTGTTAGTATTGTAACGTAACGTGGATGGATATGAAATATGATTACAGACGAAACTTTTGCTGAAATTACAAAACGTCTAGTTGATGGATTTCAACCAGAACAGATCATCCTATTTGGTTCTCAAGCCCGTGGAACAGCAAATAAATACAGTGATGTGGATATTCTTGTTATATGTTCCATTAAGGGTAGTCGTCGTGCTTTGACTTTGGATATGTATAGGGCATTGGAAAGCCTTAGTATAGCAAAAGACATTGTGGTTCTTACAAAAGACGAGTTTGAGCGAAACCGTCGCATTCCCGGAACCATAGCAAGACCTGCATGGCTAGAAGGGAGGGTACTTTATGAACGTTCCTGATCAGGATGTTTTGATTTAATACTTGATTAATTTCAATTATCACATTATAATTGAAACAAAGTATATAGACGATTTCTAATACTCAAAATATGGAGGCGGATTAGATTGAAATCTAATGCAAACATTTTAGAGAAACATGAACAGCAAGATAAATTAAAAAAAATAGATACTTATACCCATTTGAGTAATGATGAGTTAATGGAAAATTTGCGGCATCTTATTAAAAAGGCAAATTCTGCAAAGGGTTTGAATCCAAAACCAGCAAGGGAAATTCTTCTTGAGGATCGAAGATAATGTACTGCATTGATGCTAGTGTTTTGATAGCTGTGTTTGATGAGTCAGATATTTTCCATGAA
>JAPLFT010000032.1 GCA_026390535.1 Pseudomonadota bacterium | reverse complement strand
CTATTGATTTATAATAACTAAGCCCTCTACAGTAAAGGCGTCCCTGCCTTAGCTGTTCCATATGTTCTTTTTTCCCAGCCTTTAATAAACCGAGCACCCGCGGGTGTTCTATTGTTTTTAAAAATTTTTCTATATCGACATAAGCTTCCATAATAAGCTAGTTAACGACTTAGCCCCTTCCATCTTGTACTGATTAAAAAATTAATGATCCATAGAAGGGCATAGGGTAGTTTCTCGTCTAATACATATAATGCCAATATACTGGTTGTTAACATCATAAAATTATTTTTTGTTAACATTGTTAAATATAAAGAATGATAGCCAAATTGTCTTAAATAATAATACGCAGTAAAAAATAATATTGATAAAATACAAAAGAAGATGATAACAGGTTTTGATGCTTTATAATTAAATATTACAATACTATCTATATCCAATTTTTTAATACTTTCTTTCGGATAACCAATAATCATGTAAGAAGAATGATTCGAATCATCTAAATATCTGCCAAATAATTTTCTTAATATAAATTTAAGAAAATCAATTGTTTTATATATTGAAGATGATTGTATTTGTTTATACTTTTTACTAAAACGACTTTTTAGACCTTTAAAGCCCCGCACGGTGCTGATATGGTAATCGAAAGCAAAATCTAATAAATTAGCCCCTGATTTTATCTTGTTGTTCTTGTCTGTTATTTCTTTCTGTTCTAGATTAATGAAAAACTCATTAGTAATCTCTAAGTCTATCGGATGGGGTGTCTTTTTGCTTAATTCTAAAGACTCCTTTGTAGGAGAATCTTTATCGTTATACACATAATCAAAATGTTCAGAAATATACCTGCTGTATTTTGAGATTCTAATAAATACCGGCGTTTTTCTATCTTCAGAATCAATATTTCTCAATATAACATGTATAAGCGCAACAACATCAGGTTTATTGTTCTGATTTTTTGGAGGTTTATATCTTAAATCATCCGGATACACTCTCTGAACAGTAAAGCCAACATAATCATTAAGTGGTGTTAATCTTTCATATCTCTTATCTTCTTGGATATTAAAAATAGATACAAGCGTCGACGTTAATATTTCTCTTCTATCTGCTTCCATCATTGTCTTTATTATAGCATAAAAATAAGTATATTAATATGGAAATTAATGGCTCGTGCGATGCATACACTCCCTATACTACCACCCCGCCCGTCACATTTTCATACCTCTTGATCTCGTCAAAACATACCACCATTACGTCCATGCACATCTTGTAGTCTCTGTATTTGGGGTGTTCCATTAGGAAGCTCTCTACGGCTGTAAAGTATCTGAGTATGTTACGTTTTTCTGCATTGAATGCGGCGTCCATAATTTCGCCTTCTATGACGTTCTTAACCTCTATGAATCTAAGGACATCGTCCTTATCCACTGCGACTATATCTATCTCAAAGCCTCGTTTTCTGAAGTTCCTGCTGATTATTTGGAAGTCGTTGTTGAGAAGCCATTGGACCGCTTTATCTTCGCCCTGAGTGCCTAGTTCCCTGGTATTAGCCTTCATCTTAACCTAGCATACCGTCAGGTTCGCATATCCCCATATAAGCTTTTTAACGCCGTATTTGCTAAAGTGGACGGTTACCTTGGCCTTGTCGCCCTTGCCCTCTATAGCCCTTATTACACCGTGGCCATACGTCGCGTGGCGCACCTTTGTGCCTACCGCAGATCCTGTCTCATTATCTGCATGTCCGGCGGAGTAATCATAAGAATATCCGGAGCTATGTGTTTTAGGTTTATCCTTTTTTACGTTTGCTGAATTTGTGTAAGTCTTATGCTCGGTATAGTCGTGAGTCTCTGTCTCCTTATAGAATGAATCCTCATCGCTATAGGCATCCACGTGCTTTTCATCTATCTCTTCCAGGAATTTAGACGAGTACCTTGCCTTTATACCGCCAAATACCCTTCTGCTCCTTGCCCATGTCAGATACAGCACCTTCATCGCCCTTGTCATACCAACATACAGGAGGCGTCTTTCTTCCTCTATGTCGTTAACATCATCGCTTCCATATCTAATGTATGGCAAAAGGCCATACTCAACACCCTGAATAAATACCACGGGAAATTCCAATCCCTTTGCGCTGTGTAGGGTCATGAGCTTTACACCGTGCTCGTCCCCTGCTTCCTCATCCGTGTCACCAATAAGTGCCACACTCTCTAGGAATGCTATAAGTGTTTTATCCTCGCTAGTCTCTTCAAAGTCCGCCATAGCGCCCAACAATTCAGAGACGTTGTCTATTCTTTCATCAGCTTCGTGTCCGGTCTTGTCCCTTAAAAAATCCATGTAGTTGGTCTTATCTATTATCGTCTTTAGAATTATCGAACCGCTCGAGCCTTCTTCATTTAGCGCCCGTATGCTGTCCATCAGCTCCAAAAATCCTGCCAGTTTCTTCTTTGTTGCGGAACTAAATCCGTCGTCATTAACAAGTTCAGGCAACGCGCTATAGATACTCATCTTCTTTGACTTGGCAAAGTGAGAGAGTTTATCCAACGTCGTTTTGCCTATGCCCCTAGCCGGGATGTTGATTATCCTCTCCAGTCCTATATTGTCGTTAGGGTTAACTATAAGGCGAAGGTAAGAGATTAGGTCCTTGATCTCCTTTCTGTCATAGAACCTTATGCCTCCGATAATCTTATACGGTATCTTTGATCTCCTCAGGTGTTCTTCCAAAAGCCTGGACTGCGCGTTTATCCTGTAGAATATCGCCATCTCCTCGTGCCTGAATCCATTGATGTAGTGCTTTTTTATCTGCCCGACTATGTATTCTGTTTCCCGAATGTCGTTGACCATGGAGATGACTTTTACTTTTTCTCCCAGGGCCTGTTCTGTAAAAAGGGTCTTATGTTTTCTTTGAAAGTTATTTGCTATAAGCGAAGAACTTGAGCTGATGATGTTACTGGTAGAGCGATAGTTCTGCTCAAGTTTTATGACCTTGGCGTCGTTATAGTCCTTTTCAAAATCCAGGATGTTGTTAATGTCAGCACCCCTCCATTTGTATATGGACTGGTCTTCATCTCCCACCACGCAGATGTTCCTGTGCTTAGCGGAAAGGAGTTTTATGAGCTTGTATTGAATCCTATTGGTGTCTTGATACTCGTCGACAAAAAGGTATTTTGCCCTGTCCTGATAGATCTCCAGTATATCCTTATGCTCCGCAAATAATTTATGCGCGTATATGAGTAGATCGCCAAAATCAAGGGCGCTGGATTTTTTAAGTTCCTGCTCGTACTCATGATAGACCTTGGTAAGTTTGGAGTCCGGTCTTAGGAATGAAGTACCGTTCTTTACGCCGGAGAAGAAGGAGACGACTTCCTTGGGGGAAGTGTCCTTTTTGTCAATGTTGTGGTCGTCCATAAGACGGGAAATGAGGGCTCTCTGGTCGTCTGTGTCGTAGATGACAAAGTCGTTAGACATGCCAAGCCGGTCTATGTGTTCCCTAAGTATCCGGGAGCACAGGCTGTGGAATGTTAAGACGGTAAGCCCGCTAAGATATATCTGTTCTGATGTTTTTATCCTGTTTGTAAGGAGGTCTTCGATTCGGTTACGCATTTCCTGCGTGGCTTTGTTGGTGAAGGTAACGGCGGTTATGTTGAATGGGTCTGCAATGCCTTTGGCTATTAGGTAGGCGACCTTGTAGGTGATGACCCTTGTTTTGCCGGAGCCTGCGCCCGCGACTATCAGCATGGGGCCATCTGTATGGACTACGGCTTCGCGCTGCCTATCATTAAGATCATTTAAAAGTTTATCCAAGTTGTTCCCGCCCCCGATGCATTTTTATAATACACAGCTTACCCGTGTCCATGATTATTGCAAAGAATAAACCACCCCTGACGGATAAGATTAAGGGCTTATCACTATCAAAATATAATCGAACCATACTAAAAAATAACAATGCTATTCGTTAGAGTTTACATATAATTAATTCTTGACATTTGCTACATAATTTTAGTATAGGTACAAACTAATGATTACCGTTGCAGGAGGCTTGAGATGAGAGTTCTTTTTGTTTTATTGTTGGTATTAAATTTTTCCAAATTAACAGCACAAGAAAACCCAAAAGACCTAACATCTACCTTGAACAATCTGATAGCATCCGAAGAATCTTCATCATCCGAACTTAAACAGCTTAACGAATCCCTAACACATCAAAAAAATCTCTTCGAAGTAATAATTAACCTTTATGATTTAGCAATTGATACAAATGACGCCAATATAAAAGCTAACGGAAAAAGGGCTTCAATAGAAACAAATGTTTATTATACCGGCGCTCAAATAATGAAGGATAAATGGGAAGAGTTTTCATGGGATACACTTGTGAAAAAAATAGAAAAGGATATTGCAAAATGGGACACCATCAAAAGTAATTTTAATAAAGACAAATACTCTGTAAAGGAAATAGAGAAATCTATACAACTATTAGAACGTAATAAAGAAGTTTCACAGAATATTACAAATTTAATTTTAGAAAAACAAAAGGCTGATAAGCCCTTGGATGCTATGTTTCTTTACATCCTGGAACAAATGGTTTACCAAGAAGCTCAGATGAAATATATAAAAGGTCCTACTACTCAACATGATGATCTTTATAATCAGACAGCAAGTGCTGTGGAAAAAGCAGCTAAAGCTCGAGGTATGACGATAGAAAAGGGAACAGAAGATTCGGGTATTCAAACTTCTAAGGATCTTATAAAGGCCGGCAAGAAATTTGCTGAAGCCCGCAGAATATATCAAGAGGCAGTTAAAAAATAGACTTATAAGTCCGAATAAATCGCTAATGCATGAGATTCTTGAGTTCCATCAGAAAGATCGGTCTTAACACCATCCTTCCAAACTGCTGCAACCCACGTGGTACCGTTATTATAGTAACCGGCAATATAGACACTGCTGCCCCCCACATAAACAGAATAGGCATATGAATTTTTATCAGTAGGAGGAAGGGCAGTACCCACATCGTCTTTCCAAAATATAGCGTCAGCAACGTGTGAGCCGTCATAAATACCACATGCATAAACACTGCCATCAGCTACGTAAAGACTAACAGCCGCAGAAGTAGTTCCTGAAGCAGCAAGATCAGTCCTAACACCATCTGTCCAGGTTGCGGCAATCGTATTGCCACCACTAACATAGTATCCGGCAATATAAACATGACCTCCGCTTACATAAACAGAATAGGCCCTAACATTACTGCTACCTGCAACAGTAAGGTCGGCTTTAACACCATCCGTCCAAATCGCGGCAATCGTATTGCCACCACTAACATAGTATCCGGCAACGTAAACATGACCTCCGTTTACATAAACAGATCTAGCATAAGCATTATGGCCGGTTATTGTAAGATCAGTCTTAACACCGTCTTTCCAAAATACAGCTATATCGTTAGAACTATCGTTGTAGTAACCAGCAACGTAAACACTGCCACCACTTACATAAACAGAATAAGCATACGCAGTATAACCGCCGGAAGGAAGATCAGCTTTAACCCCATCCTGCCAAATGGCAGCAATATCTTTAGAGCCGTTATTGTAGTAGCCAGCAGCATAGACACTACCAGCGCTTACATAAACAGACGAAGCATACGCAGTATAACCATCAGAAGGAAGATCAGTTTTAACGCCATCCTTCCAAGTTGCGGCAATATTTTTGAGGCCGTTGACGTAATAACCGGCAGCATAAATTGCTTTTACTGACAGGGTTGTAGTTCCTACTATCGAACCTAAAGTCGCTGTAATCACAGAGGTGCCGGAGGCAACACCAGTTGCAAGTGCACTTGTGGATACAGTAGCTACTGACGCCGTCCCTGACGTCCAGGTTACGGACGAAGTAATATCCTTGGTTGTATTATCTGTATAAGTACCGGTTGCTGTTAATTGTTTTGTTGTACCTGTTATAATTGACGGATCGGCTGGTGTAATCACTATAGATGAAAGCGTTGCAGCACGATCATGACTGCCACCACCACAATCAGAAAAACTTATAATAGCCAGTAACACCCCCAGAGCATAAAGATTTTTGGAATCATACATTATGAAACTCCGTTTTTATCCTTGGCTAAGTATACGGGGACATTCTAACATTCACATCCTTAGGCAACAATCGTTTATTATATGGCCTTGGCATCATATATATAAATAATTCTTGACATTTACTGCTAAATATTAATATAAACACCGGAAAAAGTATTATTCCGATCCCGGAGGTAAAAAATGAGATTATTTAATTTTCTTCTTTTGGTCGCAATGATTTTTTCAACTAGTGCTTACGCATATCCTTCAAAATTTAAGTTCACTTTAGAAAGTCTAGACATAGGAAACGATGTCCCTCAAAAATCGGATATGGTGTCTTTTCAGCAAATGATATGTGACACAGGAAAGTTAAATAACGGATTTTCTATTATGCTTTTATATAATGGAAGTGTTTTTGCCGAGGTAAGATATCGGCAGGTTTTGTCTTCAACATATCATGCTAACGATGATAACAAGGGGACGATATTATTGGATGGTCGTAATGGCTATGTACGTAATTTCAAGATATATATTAATGCTGCTGCAACAGTTTTAGTAGAAAGAATAGAATAAATTATTTTTTTGCTTTTTTCTCTCTTATCTTTTTGGCATAGCCCTCTAAGTTTCTCTGTTTAACCCTGGATATTGCAAGGTCGATTATCAGAAAATCGCTATAAGCCCACAAAAACAGATAATGCTGTAGACCCTTGGCCTGCATCAGGAAGAGCTGTCTTTACTCCATCTTTCCAAATTGCAGCAATATTGTTAGAACCATCATTGTCGTAACCACCGACGTAAACACTACCGCCTCTCACATAAACAGAATAGGCACTGGCTTCGAACACTCCACCAGGAAGATTAATCTTTACTCCATCTTTCCAAATTGATGCCATATCAGTAGAGCCATCACTGTAGGAACCAGCAACGTAAACACTACCACCACTCACATAAATAGAAAGAGCATAGGCTCCGAACCCTCCATCAGGGAGATCAGTCTTTACTCCATCTTTCCAAAGTACTCCAACAGAATTAAAACCGTTATTGTAGTAACCTGCTATGTAAACACTACCTTCACTCACGTAAACAGAATTAGCATAGGAATCTAATGCTCCACCAGGAAGATCAGTCTTTACTCCGTCTTTCCAAACTGCAGCAATCTCGTGAGAACCATCATTGCAGTAACCGGCGACGTAAACACTACTGCCACTCACATAAATAGAATTGGCACCAGACGCTAACCCTCCACAAGAAAGATCTGTCATTACTCCATCTTTCCAAATAGCAGCAATAATATGACTGCTGTTACTACGGAGACCAGCTACGTAAACACTACCACCACTAACATAAATAGAATTGGCATAGGCTCCAAACCCTGCATCAGGAAGATCTGTCTTTACTCCATCTTTCCAAAGTGCTGCAATATTGTTAGAACCATCATAGTAGGAACCAGCTACGTAAACACTACCCCCGCTCACATAAACAGAATTAGCAGTGGATCCTAATCCTGCATCAGATAGATCGGTCTTTACTCCATCCTTCCAAACTGTTGCAACAGTATTAACACCACTATAATAGTAACCTGCCGCGTAAACACTGGCTGCCGCTGATGTTATTGTTACATTTGTAGCACCTGATTTTGAACCTACCGTTGCTGTAATTATAGATGTACCGGCGGCAATACCTGTTGCAAGACCGCTTGCTGATATGGTAGCTACAGACGTTGTCCCGGATGTCCAGGTTGCAGATGAAGTAATATTCTTGGTCGTGTCGTCTGAGTATGTGCCTGTAGCCGTGAATTGCTGAATCGCTGTTTGGAGAATTGATGGATTGGTAGGTGTAACAGTTATATTTAAAAGATTCGGGTCATGACCGTTACAGGCAGAAAAGATCATAATTATTAGCGACAACCAGAGAGAACAAAGGATTTTGGATTTATTCACTATAAAACCCCGCGATTGTCCTCAGCTAGTAAACCATATTATTTCTTTGCTTTCTTTTCCCTTATCTTTTTGGCGTACCCATCTAGGTTTTTTTGTTTGACTCTGGATATTGCAAGATCGCCACTTGGGACTTCGTTTGTTACAGTCGTGCCCGCGGCAACATAAGAATCATCATTTATCTTTACCGGAGCTATTAGCTGACTATCGCTACCAATAAATACATTGTCCCCAATTTCAGTCTTACTCTTTGTAAATCCGTCGTAGTTACAGGTTATTACTCCACACCCTATATTGGTGTTCTTACCTATGCTTGCATCTCCCATATAAGAAAGATGAGGGATCTTTGAACCTTCATCCACCGTCACCTTTTTTGTTTCAACAAAGGCGCCTATTTTTACTTTCTTTTTTGTCTTTGTGCCGGGCCTCACAAAAGTAAATGGTCCAATTTTATTCTCCGATCCAATCTCTGCCTCGTCCATAATTACATACGGACCTATAATGCTTCCGCTTGATATTTTGGAATTATTTATCCTGCATCCCTCAAGGATTGTGACATCCTCGTCTATTACGGTATTGCCTGTGATGAATACATCGGGATATATCGCTGAGTCTTTTCCTATCTGAACATCCTCATCCACATAAGTCCTTTCCGGACATATAAAGGACACTCCTGCTTCTGAATGTTTTTTGGTCCTATCCAGCCATACCTTTGCGCCAAGGTGTGCAAAGTGAAATCTATCGTTAGCTCCAAGGACCTGTTCGGGATCGTCGTGTTTCAAACATCGTATTTCTAATCCGGTATTCCTGGCTATTGCAATAATGTCCGTCAGGTAAAATTCTTTTTTATTTGGATTTAATGTTATCTCAGAAAGGCTCTTCTCCAAAAATTTTCTATTAAAACTGTATATTGATGTGTTAACAAGTTTTATATTCCTGTCAAAACCTTTTAGATCAGTTTCCTCTATAATTTCTATGACGTTGTTATCTTCATCCACCTTTATCCGGCCAAAGCCCTTGGGGTCATTAAGTTCAGTGCCCACCAAAACTATTGGCGCCGTGTGGACCATCAATTCCCTTACTAACATCTCCGGTATCGTCGGTGTATCACCGGGGAGTACAATTACCCTTGTAACTTCTGGTTTTATCTTTGTCATTGCAACTCTTACAGCACCTGCCGTACCGTCCAGAGTTTTTTGTTCTACAAAAGAAAAAGCATTGTTATCGCCTATGGCGTTCATTACCTCATCTTTTTGATGTGACAGTACAAAAACGGCCTGCTCGGGATTTAACTTTATCATCATGTCGCTTAGATATTTTATTGCGGGTTTTCCGGCGACGTTATGGAGCAGTTTTGATTTTTTGCTTTTAAACCTTGTGCCGGCACCTGCCGCCATTATTATTATCGCTGTTTTTTCCGGCATATTTAAACTCCTCAGTATTACTCAAACTTCTCAGTATGGTTCATATTGATCCTGAAGACTCGAATTAAATTTTCTGTGCTCCATCAGTATTCCCACCTGGTCTATGATTTCCTGTGCTTTTTCTCTATCAATAGTGTAGTTTTTTCCTTCTTCCCCTGAAGGATATGCCCTCACCTCAACATCCAGTACAAAGGGTCTGTTAAAACCGGTAAGGCCTGCAAACGCCTGATATGCGGTCTTATCTATTCCAAACTTTTTATCTTTTATTGCTAAATTAGAAACTATAGTCGGGGGATCAGGATTAATTTTTTTGGTTCCGCCGTAGTTTTTATCAATTACAGCAGTCGTAGCAGACCAGATTTCCGCCTTTGAATAGGAAAAACTCTTGGACACCGTACCAAATGATGAGCAGGAACCAATCGCTATCGCTATAAAGATTAAAAGGACTGTGTTTATAAAGGTTTTCATATGTCCAATTTTATACCATCAAATCAAAAGAATGAAATCATTTTAAAAATACTGAATATAAAGCCAAAAGACAGGATAGAAACGACTATTCCGGGTGTTATCATCAACAAGACTCCCCTTCCGGTTGAAAACGAATTTTTGGCCGCTATTTCTTTTCCGGTCATAAAAATAAACAAAATGCTAAAAGCAAGATGCCCCACAAAGGGGATTACTGTCAGAATATAAAGGAATGCGATCACGGTATAAAAGATAGAAAGGGTTATGCTGAACCTCTTTGGGTTCTTAAGGAAAATATGAAGTATAAACTGTATGACCGCGGCAAAAAAAGTCATCATGACAAGATAAAAGAAAGGCCATAATAGTGCCCCGTAAAAAGATCCCAAAAACATCAGGTATGACATCAGCGAGTTAAAAACAGTGTTTGAGAGTCCCAATTCCGTGTTGATGAATTTAAACACAGTAAAAAAAGTGTCTCCTCTGCCAAAACTGAATAGCAGGAATTTGTTTAATGCACCAACAAGGAAAAGCACAATATAGCAGAATATAAAAGCGGTGATAGTTTTTCCGTTAATAAGATTGTAATAGATTCTCTTCATAGGGTTATTTAACCTCTCTATTAAAACTATCATAGATTTCCGATGAAATAACAATTGTATTTTTATTCTTTAACCACATATATCTGCCAAAACCAATAGGGGCTTTTGAGCCGATGTATACAGTTTCTGTGACCTTCTTTGAAGTATCCTTAGGAGCATGCCCGATGATATTTATTACCATGACCGGAATATCCAGGCCGAAGTCTTTTAATTCCGATTCTTTTGCCGACGGGGAAATTGTTTTTTCCGGCTTACCCTTTAATGTGTGGATAATAGTGTTTATAGTTTTTGGGTCTTCGCTATTTTTGCCGTTAATCGTCCATACGCCGTCTTTATTTATAAGTACTGTGGTTTTATTAAGAACTTTATCCGTCATTGAAAGCTCGTCCACTTCGCCGGCAAAAAAACTATTTTTTATTTTTTTTTCTTTATATGATGAGTACTCAACAAAATAAAGATAGATACCGATAAAAGCAAGCACCAATACCAGAGCAATTGAAGATGTATAAGTTTTCAAATTCTTTTTTCTCCTTTTATTTTCTTCTTCTTTTGTACCAATAAACCACTCCACTCGCCAGAATGGAGAACGGGACGACATAAACCGTAAATAAGCCGACCAGAAGCCCTCCCGGCATAGAGAATCTGCCGGATTCATCCGTTTTTGGCCTTATTGATATGAGGTCGTTATCCTTTGCCAGATAAGAAACAGCGTTCATAAAAATATCTGAATTTGCGGCATGGCTCACATATTGATTTGCCACAAAACTTGAATTTCCAAATACGACGATATCGTTGTTCTTCTTATCACTTATCAGGATACCAAGGTCAAGCGGCCCGCTGTCGTAAGATTGTATGACCGGCATTGCTTCTGTAACACCAAAGAGTTTCGATTGAGGATCTATAATTACATCGTCCATGAGTTTAACGCCGAATCCTGCCAGGATCCTATTTACATTCTGGTTGGGTGTTATTGTGTATTTTGGAGAAGAAGGATCGGAGAGTATAAATACAGCACCGTTGTTTTTTATATAATTCTGGATGGCGCTTATTTCTTTTTCAAAAAATATTTTTTTTGGCCCTGCTATTATAAGAAGGTTTGCATCCTGCGGTACGGTTTTAAGGGTTAGCAGGTTCAGTTTTTCTGCCGTATAACTCTGGCCTGTTATAATCTTTTTGATGAACGAATAATCTTCAGCATTATCTGAATCTATGTCCCTTTCTCCATGGCCGGAGAGAAAATATATTTTCTTTTTCCCGGTACGCGTGAGTTTTATTATTGAATTTGTTATATCCTCTTCTGTAAGTGATTCAAACCTGGCCTCATTATTATTTACCGATGCAATCACAGTCCCGTAATTTGTTATATTATTATTTCTGGCCTTTATGGGATCCTTGTTGGGGTCAACGACTTCATAAGAGATATTGTTGGTATAGTATTTATATTTTTCCATTGCATATTCAAATGAAGCGCCATCGGTTGCAGGCTCTAAAAATGCGGTAAAATGGACGTTGTCCTTAAGGTTTTTTAAGACCTTTACCGTCTGGTCACTGAGCGTGTTGATCTTGGCCCTTGTAAGATCCATCTTCCTTTCATTCCTATAGGCTATATAGTTTACGGCACCTATAATAATGACAGTAAGTATTATCGTCGTTACGGCATTAACGCTTTTAAGGTTTTTCCTGTCCTTAAAGCACAAACAAATTTTATTCCTGTTAATAATCGCGGCAAATATAAGTACCACTCCGGTCAGTATCAAGAGCACATAACCGAATCTGTAGTAATGAGGAAGAAAAACGAACCACAAAAGAGATACGGCCATTAATACGGGAATTCCTACTTTCAATATTTTTTCATATTTGTTCTTTTTTAATTCCATTATCGCAATACTCCTCTATGTTCTCAGTTCTTCCAATTCCTGGCCTCTATACCCAGATAAGAAAGGTACAGGGCGAACGTGCAGAAAGAAATATAGTAAACAGTATCTTTAAGGCTTATTGTGCCTTCTCCGAATGATTCAAAATGCCTCATGATAGAAAGATAATAGAGCACGGATGACATAAATTGACCGACATTCTGTGCCGCCCAGTCAATTATCCATAAAAAGAGAAGGGAAACGAACGTAAGTACGGCCGCTATTATCTGATTTTCCGTCAATGACGACCAGAACACCCCTACAGACACATAACACGCGGATAAAAGTACAAGTCCTATATACATTGTGAATATCTGACCCATATCAGGATTACCGCCTATATATAGGATAAGCGGATATGTTAATGTGCAGGCGAGCGTAAGCGCTATCAAAAACATCGCCGATAAGAATTTACCCGTTATCAGCTGTGTGCTTGTAATGGGGTATGTGAGAAGTAATTCTATTGTTCTCTGTTTCTTTTCTTCTGCTATGAGGCGCATGGTGATCATCGGCACAAGAAAAAGGAATAAAAGATTTATGGTGCCGTAAAGAGGTTTTATCACAGCGTCGTTTAAAGTGATATTCAACGGTTGTCCCATTTGTGAGCCGATAAGGCTTTGCCTGACAAAATATATAAGCCTTTGGTAGAACATGAATCCAATAATAAGAAGAAATGAGCTCAGGAATAAATATCCTATAGGAGATATAAAATACGTTTTAAAGTCCTTTCTGGCTATTACACAGGATTTCTTCATGCGTTGTTTACCTCCTCTGTTGTGAGTTTCATAAAGACATCCTCAAGAGACACATCCTTGGTCTTAAATTCCAGTATCTCGTATTCGTTATCTATGGTGCTCTTAATAAGTTTAGATCTTATGTCCTTGCTGCCCTTGGTATCTATATATATTGCGTTATTTTTGTCCGACATGAGTCCGACATCAAGGACTCCTTCAAAATCTTTAATGAAGTTAATGAATTTTTTACTGATCTTTTTTGATAAGGTCATTTCATAGCTGTTATTGCCGTTAAGATATTTTGAAAGATTTTTCTGATGGTCTACAGCAACGATCTTTCCTTTATTGAGTATTATCACGCTCTCGCAGGTCATTTGGACCTCAGGCAGGATGTGGCTGCTTAATATGACGGTCCTGTTGCCGGCCAGCGACTTAATAAGATTCCTGATCTCTATTATCTGTTTAGGGTCAAGACCGGAGGTGGGCTCGTCCAGTATCAATATTTCGGGATCGTTTATTAGAGCCTGTGCAAGGCCGGTCCTTTGCCTGAATCCCTTTGACAGATTACCAACGATTCTGTCCTTAACTACACCTAAATTGCAAAGATCTATTACCTTTTCAACGCTTGATGCTATTTTTTTGCTGTTTACATCTTTTAATTCAGCAACGTATTTAAGATATTTGTGGACGATCATCTCATTATATAGAGGGGGGTTTTCCGGAAGATAACCTATTTTTCTTTTAACCTGAATGGGGTGTTCAGTTATGTCATAACCACAGACTTTAACGGTTCCGGATGACGGAGGGATAAAGCCGGTGATGATCCTCATAGTTGTTGTTTTACCGGCACCGTTAGGACCCAGAAGGCCAAGGATCTCACCTTTATTCAAGGTAAAACTTATACCGTCTATGGCCCTGCAGCTGCCATAATTTTTGATCAGGTTTTTTACTTCTATCATGATGCGTCCCCCATAAAGCTTTTAGCAAGAAAACCATTGTCAAGCAAGTAACCCGGATATAAAAATCCGGTTTATGAACATAAAAACAGTTGGAATAATAGGCGATTCCGCGGAAAAACCGGAGCTAAACAGTATCGCTGAAAAGATGGGTATACTCATAGCCAAGGCGGGTTATACCCTTATAACCGGCGGTAGAGACGGAGTAATGGGTGCAGCCTCCAGGGGTGCAAGATCCGTTGACCCAAGACCGGAGACCGCAAGGGTAATAGGGATAATGCCTGGAACAGATGAAAAGGGAAGTAATCCCTATCTTGATTACATCATACCGACGGGCGTAGGCTGGGCAAGAAACCAGATAGTGGTCCTTTCCAGCGATATAATTGTTGCAATAGGCGGCGGAGCAGGGACGTTATCGGAGATATCATACTCATGGGTCTATAATAAACCGATATTGGCTTTTACCGGCGTAGAAGGATGGAGCAATAACCTTGCAGGTAAGGTTATTGATTACAAAAGGACAGACCCCCTCATAAAGGTAACAACGCCGGAAGAAGCTATTAAGAAGATAAAAGAGATATTTTCAGACCAATAGAAATAAACATCAAAGCTGTTTAATCCCCTCAAAAACGTGGTATAGTCGGGTTATCCCCGAATCGGAGGTTTCTAACCATGAAAAGTATAAAATTATTTTGTTTGTTTGTTTTGATCACAATGCTTTTTACCTGTGGTGGTAGCGGTGGTGGTGGCGGCGGTGGTGGTTCCGGTGCGATCACTATTAAGGGAACTTTATCTGGCGTCCATGCTACAGATATAAGCCAAGCTACAAAAGTAATAGTATTTTCAGCTGGCGGCACATCTACTGTAGCTGATGTAAAAAGTAACGGATCTTTTGAGATTAATGTTGATGCAGGAACTCCTCTAGGTCTCATATTTGCCGGCGCATCAAATAATTTTTTAGGTTATCTTACCCTTGGTAATGGTATAGAGTCTCTCCCTCTAACCAATGTAGCTGACGGTGTTACTACAATAGATCTGCAAACGATTTCTACCAGCGGACTAATTAATAGTCCCGGACATAATCCTATTGGAACAGAAATTTCTCTTACTTCCGCCGAGCAGACTGCTCTGGCCATGTGTAATGGGATGTTTGCGGCTGTAGTAAAAAATCCGGACGTAGATAGTAATGGAGTAATAGATATTCTGGAGAGTAAATTTTATGCTTCAACTATTGCTTATGGAGTTGCCGCAGGTAATTTTGGTGGTGCCATGACTCCCACGGTTAACAGCACAGTAACTATGGACCACTACAACATATTTATACGGTCAGAGACCGCTACAGATGCCGGCGGAGCTACGGTCACAGGACCTAGTGGTTCCGGTATTACAAATTCAACATGTTTTGTCGCCCCAACGAGTATTGCAAATGAGGTTTCATACACAATATATGCAGATCTTGGCACTTCGCCCACGACCATACCTACAGCAGGGAACTATGTTTTTACACTAGCTAACGGGAAAGTTCTTACTTTTTCAATTCCGGATCAAACCCAGATAAGTTCTAAAATAGTTGTTGCCATTCCTACTGTGACTCTTAACGGCAATGGAACAATCAACAAGGTAAATTGGGTTTACAGAATGCCGAATGATTCTTCTTCAAATCTTACGCCGAAGGCTCTTATACAAAATATAATAATACAGATTAATGATGCTTCGTTCACACGATTATATGATTCACCACAGATTACAAGTGACATAATTGAACACACATTGACTGATCAAACTATTCCTTGGGCAACCGTACACAATATTAGTATGGCCTATAACGATGTTTACGGAAATCATTACGTCGTAGATTTTCTTAAGTAATATTATTAGAGAGTGAGCAAGTTCCGTTTATTATCTAAAGCCGACGACAGGTTGCTCCAACCAACAAACGGTTGTAGCTCCTATAGTTTCCTTACTAACCTGGCCTGTAAAATCAGTATAAAGAGTGCCTTGACCAGGAACAATAAGAGGTGTCGCCAATGTTAATACCTGTTGTGCATGCGCACCTTTCGCAATAATTGCAGAGGGATTTGTGGTTATATATGAATAAATGACCTGTTCTACCGGCGCTGTATAAGTTCCCTGCCCATTAATAGTAGTCCCATCTTTATTCAAATAAGTAATAATAGGTGTATCTGCTTTAAAAATATCTTCTGTGTATGTTGTTGTGGAGGAGCAAACTGCTGCGGTCCAGTGTCCTTCTGCTGCCGCATCAGGGATAAAGGTCTGAATATCGCTTGATTTTGAAATAAGGCATTTGTATGTCCCATCTGCCGGTGATCCTGAAAAGATTACCTCACCGCTGTAAAAATCCACCACATGACCGGCATCGCCGTAGTCCTGTAGTAGAACAGCATTTGTACAATCCTCATTTGGGCTGATCCATGCTGCGTAAAATTTCTGTTTTAGTGCTGTTGGGGAACCAAACGTGTTGCCTATCTCGTTAGTACCAATAGATACAGTAGTAGCTACTGCACTGGTCGAGCTTTTTACTGTGTAAGTTCCGCCACCACTGCTACTACCACATGCTGCAAGGATGCAAATAATAGTTGGTAAGATCCAATAAAAAAATTTCATAATTACCTCCTACTTTTATAAATCTTATACTCCTGTTTTCTTATGAAATCAAATATAGCAAAAATATTTGCCGAATGCCCGCTACATCCGACGATCATTCAATTCTATTTCATCTATTGCAGAGAGTTTTAATTCAAGAATATTCTTGCTATCCTTTATATAGATCATTTTCACTTCTCTTCCATCCTGACATCCCTTTGTGTATCTTGCGATGATCTGCCCAGCAAGTTTGAGTTTTTCTTCATATTTAATATTATTTTCATTTGTTATATTTTCTGCACATTCTTCAGCCTTGTTGTAGTTTATAAAAAGGCCCGTAGAACCCGGTATGATTTTTGGTTCAATGATGATGCCGAGTTTTGAATAAGTATAGAGCTGATTTACCTCTGCCTCATCTCTGGCAGTAATAAAATAAAAATTATCTCCCAGATAAAAATGCCTGCCGAATTTTAAAAGTTCAAGATCAGTCCAGGTTAAATTCTTGTTTATACCGATCATAATGTTAAATCTTTTTATGATGTTTATATCCGTGAATTTACATCCGCCGGCAGGCTGAGGATATTCTTCAAGTCCTAATTCTTTTGCAAGCTTCATCTGCCTTTTTCTGCCTCTGCCGGAAATATCCATCAACATATCTCTGTTTAAGATGCCGCTTTGCTCAGGGATAGTCGGCTTTAATAATTTAGCGCTAAGAGGCCTGACCAGATACCCCCGTAGACCACTCTCTTTTTCTACCATGTTGAGTGCTTCTTTTCTTTGGGACATCGGACGCTGTGCCAAAACTTCTCCTGAGCGTGTTTTGGTTTTTTCACTATGTTGTCTATATAGTCCTGACCAAACTTATGGATCAGCAGTTTTATACCTCTATCGTTTAATCTTTTTTCTATATGTTTTAGTTTTTCTTCCGAATATCCAAAGTACGGAGACACAAAATGAAGCACATACGTATCAAAATCCTGTCGCTTTATAAGAAGAGCTGCTAGCCAGCTGTCAAGCCCGCCAGAAAAGAGTCCTATAGCTTTTTTTTTGTTCATTATAACTGTCCCTAATCACTAAGTATTACATTAAAGAAGTGCTTGCAATTGATTTCCTGTCTCCAGGGTGTAAACTCGGTTCATTAAAATAATAGGAGGTATAACTATGAAGAAAGGGGTAATTTTAATTGCTCTTCCGCTTTTCATGATCGCATGCAGCGGTGGCGGAAGCGGGGTAGGATCGTTAGATAAACTTCCAAAGATGACAAACCCGGTTATGACGGCTGGTGTAAGTGGATCATCAGTAAAAATAAACAAAGCAACAACGGGAACAACTTTTTGGGGTGGCTCTTTTACAACCGGCAATAGCCGTCAAATGTGCGAAACGTTTAACCTAAGCAGAGAGTCTCTGGACCAGGCGGCTCAGGCTGATAAGGTCCTTTGCTATGTACAGAACACACTGGTCGCTCCAGCTAATTCAGCGTCGTTTAATGCTATAAATCCTTATGATGGCAAAACCCATATCCTACAGTTGGATTTTGGCACATCTCCTAATCCTGATTCAAATATAACAAAACCAAAAATGAAACTCAAAATAGTTAAAGACGGAGATAAAATAAAAGAATTTGAAATGTTTATGTGTATGGGTGGATCGGATAATGATCATTTAGCTCAATCACAATATCTGCACCAGGTAATAACCGACGGGAACGTAACAATTACGAATAAGGATATAAGCACACATTACAGCAACCACATGTCGGTTACAGGAAAATTAAATAGTGATTCTCAGTTCACAGAAAAAGAGATAACAGCGGTTAATTATTCTAATAATACTTATGGAATTAATTCTTCAAAAGCAGTTTTTGATCAATTTCTGGATTCCATAATCGTTTCAGCTTATCAAAAAGGGACTTGGAGTGTCACTGTAGATACTATCGGCGTAAATAGTTACACGACCAGAATGTATGCAAAATTTGAACTTTTAAACGGCTCCAGCACAGATACACACAAATGGGCTATGGGCGATGGCTCTATAAATGTTAGTATGTCCAATACAAATCCCGGATGTCCTGACGGAACATGTTCTTATGATGATAAATATAGTTGGCTCGGAGATACTAAAGCCGTTGTTAGCCCGGCAAGCGGTGGTATGTTCTATTCTGCTGTAAGCGGAGCCACTCTTCCTACAACAGACCCAACATCAGAGGCCTCAACAATAGGATTCGACGCTTCTGAAACATGGGATTGTTCAGGAACAGCAGAAGTTCCTATCGTTGTTGACCAGGCTGCGCTAGATCCTATCTGCGATATATTAGGGTTTAAGGTAAACGGCTCAGATAGTTGGATAGACTGCTATAGCACAACAGGGCAATAATTATTTCAGCCCAATATTTAAAAACGGCGGGGAATAATTCCTCGCCGTTTTTTTATATCCATTTTTGTGTTTCTTATTTTATATTGTATTCCTTATTTCTCATTTATCATCTTCCCAAAAAAATCATTAACCAATTCTATCTCTTTATCCATAGATCTGGCATTACATATATCGTCGTAATATTTCTTTTTATTAAAACCCTTCATGTCCGCATTCTTTGCATAGTAGATGAGATGTTTCTTCATCAGACTGTGACCTTTTGCCGTACCATAAAATTCTTTTGCAAGCTCTATGTGGTCCAGAACAGTCTCTAAAAATGCTTCATTAATTACTTTTTTACTACCGGTGAAAAACCACGGATTTCCAACCAGTCCTCGCCCCACCATTACACTATCGCATCCAGTCTGACTCATCATTTTTTTTGCATCATCAAGAGAAAGAACATCACCATTTCCGGTTACCGGTATCTTTAAAGATTCTTTCACCTGTTTAATTAAAGACCAGTCAGCACACCCGGAGAACACCTGCACACAGGTCCTTGGATGCACCACTATAAGCTCGGCCCCCTCGCTCTCACATATTTTTGAGCATTCTACGACGTTAATTGAATCCGCATCTTTTCCGCTCCTTAGTTTTACAGAGAGTTTTTTATTTGTGGCTTTTCTTGTTGCAGCTACGATCTGTCCAAGTAGTTCTGGTTTTTGCATCAGCGCTGCACCGCTTCCGCTCTTTAAAACTTTTTTTACGGGGCATCCGGCGTTTATGTTTATTTCCTTTATGTAACCGACATCCTCTATCATAGCTACAGCCTTAGAAAATGATTCGGGTTTTGAACCGAACAATTGTACTATAAGCGGTAAATCCCCGTCCAAGATCCTGATCATATCAAACGTGTGTTTGTGTTTTCTCCATATACCCTCAACACTCACCATCTCTGAATAGACATGTTTTGCCCCGAACCTTCTGTTAATTAACCTGAAAGGAGAATCACCCAATCCGGCAAGAGGGGCCGTATAGATAAGATCAACTATTGATTGGGACATTCGTGCCACCGTTCGAATTCAACCTTTTTTGTATATCCAGTTTATCTCCAGACCTTATAAAATAGTCCTCTACCTTATATGATGCCCTGGGCGGAAGTTTTATCTTAGAACCCGCTTTTATCTTAACCTTGCCCTCCATTATTTTTTTACTGAACTCGGGATTATAGTTTTGTATCTCAGAAATATTCATGCCGGATACCTTTAATAGTGTTTCAATATTCAAATCTTTTTCTACCACCACA
>JAPLFT010000219.1 GCA_026390535.1 Pseudomonadota bacterium | reverse complement strand
AAAATCTCATCAAAAATTATTCCGGACGTAGAAACTTGTGAAGCAGAGTGTCTGGTCCATCATGGAAAGGGATTTTTTGGCAAACTCAAAGATATGTTAAGCTACGCTTATATAGATCTTATAGACGACGTAGGCAAGTGGCTTGTCTTAGGTATATTGGTTGGAGGATTTATCTCTTATTTTCTACCGGCAACAATAATTGAAAATTATTTTAGTAATCCATTTATATCTTATACGGTTATGTTACTGATAGGTGGTTCCATGTATGTTTGTGCAACCGGTTCCATACCTATAGCAGCCTCTCTGATTTTAAAAGGTATGAACCCCGGCGCCGGATTGGTGTTTCTTATAGCAGGACCTGCCACCAATGCAGCGACAATATCCTTTGTGGGCGGAAAACTTGGGGGGAAAACTCTGTTCATATATCTTATGTCAATAATAATAGGCTCTGTTGGTTTTGGTCTTCTGATGGATTCATTCTGGCCTGGTCTTGGGCACAGTATCAGATCAGCCGCAGATACCATGAATATGCTCCCATATTGGCTGGAGATTTTATCTGCAGTCGTGCTTGTAGTTTTCATTTCACGGAGTTATATAGTAAAGATTGTAAATCTTTTTTATAAAGCCTCCCTTGCTGAGGTTAATATGAAGATAAAAGTTACGGACATGACATGTGAACACTGTAAGAGGACCATTGAAAAGGTGATCTCAGAGGTTTCGGGTGTCCAAAGAGTCATAGTAAATATCAAAACCAAGACAGTGGAAATACAGGGTAATCCAGACGAGGAGGAGATATTCAGGAGAATAAAAAATGCGGGATACACTCCCGAATAAATTATGGATATAGAGAGATTTCTTAAAAAGGTTTTTCTCTTCAGTGAACTCACAGACGCCGAGCTAAAGACAATAGCGTCTGTGTCGTCAATAAAACGTTTTAAAAAAAACGACATACTCTTTGATGAATATGATGAGGCTGATTCATTCTTTATCGTTGCGCAGGGCAGGGTAAAGGTTTTCAGGATAGACGAGAAAGGGACGGAATATGTCCTTCATGTCCATGGCCAGGGTGAACTTGTTGCCGAGGCCGCAATATTCAATGAGAAAAGATACCCTGCATCATGTGAGGCACTTGAGGACGCATTGGTAGTCTATATTCCCAGAAGCGAATTTATTGATCTGATATTAAAAAAACCGAAGATCGCACTTAAATTCATGTCCGCATATTCAAGAAGGCTAAAACAATTTGTAAAACAGATAGAGGATCTTTCTAGCACGGACATAAAACAGCGACTTGCAAAATATATCCTTAACAACATAGATAAAAAAATATCAAAACCCGTCTGTGTACTTTCCATGAGTAAAAAAGACCTCTCATATTCTCTTGGCACTATTCCTGAAACACTTTCCAGAGCTCTCGGTGGTTTAAAGAAAAGCGGATATATAGACATAAAGGGTAGAGGAATAATAGTCAAGAATATCAAGGGGTTGGAATCTATCATATAAATCTTCCGATTCCTTGACTTAGGTCAAGGCGTATAAGTCTCAGAAGTGTTAAAACCGTATTGAAAGTTAAAGAACAGTACGGAGGAAACATGAGATGAAGAAAAAAATAATAAGTATAAACGAGGATCTTTGTATAGGATGCGGGAATTGTATAACCTCATGTGCAGAGGGCGCACTACAAATGGTTAATGGAAAGGCAAAACTTGTTAAAGAAGATTTTTGTGACGGTCTGGGTAATTGTATAGGTGATTGTCCGACTGATGCGTTAAAGATAATTGAAAAAGAGATCTCTGCTTCAGATTGTGGAACTATGCCCTGCGGGTGTCCGAGCTCTATGGTTATAGATAATAAGGAGCGTACTCAATTCACCCCATTTACTGGTACATCAGAAAAGGTATCCTTACAAAATCAGCCATCTGAATTGAGACAATGGCCTGTACAGTTACATCTTGTAAATCCAACTGCCTCGTATTTTAAGAACTCGGATCTTGTTGTATTAAGCACTTGCTCTCCCGTAGCATCAGCTCAGATACATGCAAGGTTCATAAAGGATAATACTGTGGTTGTTGCATGTCCAAAACTAGATAAGACAGAGGGTTATGTGGAAAAATTGGCGCAGATATTTAAGACATCAAATACTCCAAAGGTGAAAGTGGTGATCATGCAGGTTCCTTGCTGTAAGGGATTGAGTTCAATAGTTTTAGAGGCTGCAAAGCTTTCCGGAAGGTCGGACATGGTCATTGAGGAACATGTTGTCGGACTTGATGGAAATATGAGTGACGTTAAAGAGATTAAATACTAATATAAAAATTTTAAGGGGGGACTTATGTTTTGTTATCAATGTGAACAGACTGCAAAGGGAACAGGTTGCGACGTAATGGGGGTATGTGGAAAGAATCCTCAAACTGCGGTGCTTCAGGATGTACTTGTAAAAACCGCAATGGGTGTTTCCCAATACGCCCATGAGCTTAGAAAAAAAGGTATAAAAGACAGTGAGCTTGATATCTTCGTAATAGAAGCCCTTTTTACAACGATTACTAATGTCAGTTTTGACCCAGAGACGATATCAGAACTTATAAATAAGGGAGTGGCTCTTAGAGAAAAGGCAAAATCAAAATACTCAGGTCCGGCATTAACGGGTCCTGCCGTAATGGATTTTCCAAAGACGGTGGATGAACTTACTGAATTTGGTAATAAGGTAACAAATGATTGGGCGGCAAAAAAGAAAGATAAAAAAGACGATATAACAAGCCTGAAAGAATTGATAACTTACGGGCTTAAAGGGATGGCCGCATACACTGATCATGCTCATGTGCTTGGTCACGACGAGGATAATGTATATGCATTCTTTCATGAAGCACTTTCTTTTTTGAATGAAAAACATGATCTAAATGCGCATATTAAAATGGTAGATAGGGTCGGTGCAGTAAATCTGGGCGTTATGGGGCTTCTTGATAAGGCCAATACAAAAGCTTATGGCGATCCAACACCGACTAAAGTAAGGATCACACCCGTTAAAGATAAGGCAATACTTGTTTCCGGCCATGACCTTTTGGACCTTGAAGAACTTTTAAAACAGACAGAGGGTAAGGGCATAAATGTATATACTCATGGAGAGATGCTCCCTTGTAACGGTTATCCTGGTCTTAAAAAATATAAACACCTTGTAGGTAACTACGGCGGTGCATGGCAGGACCAGCAAAAAGAATTTGCAGCATTCCCGGGTGCAATACTTATGACCACAAATTGTTTACAGCGACCTACCAACGCCTATGGACACAGGATATTTAATTCAGGCCTTGTGCAATTTCCGGGTATAACACATGTAGGTAACAGGAATTTTACACCGGTAATAAAAGTGGCTCTGGAAGAAAAAGGTTTTGAGCAGGATGAACCGGGAAAATACATAACGATCGGTTTTGGACATACTGCCGTTATGAGTGTTGCCGGTAAAGTTATAGATGCTGTAAAGGCGGGCAAGATCAAACATTTCTTCCTTATAGGTGGATGCGACGGTGCAAAACCCGGAAGGAATTATTACACAGATTTTGCGCAGTCTGTTCCAAAGAATTGTGTTATATTGACGCTGGCCTGCGGAAAATATAGATTTAACAAAATGGATTTTGGCGACATAGACGGAATTCCAAGATTACTGGACATAGGCCAATGCAATGATTCCTATTCTGCGATACAGATAGCGGTTGCCCTTGCAAAGGCGTTTAATACCGACGTAAACAACCTGCCGCTTTCCTTCGTGCTTTCCTGGTATGAGCAGAAAGCCGTGGTAGTGCTTCTTACATTATTACACCTTGGTATAAAAAACATCAAATTGGGACCAACACTTCCTGCGTTTGTTACACCTACTGTGTTGAACTTCCTGGTCGAGAATTATGGTATTAAACCTATAATGACAGTACATGACGATCTTAAGGAAATACTAGGTTGATTTTAATGCGCAAGGCTTAGCTTTAATTGTTAGGCCTTGCGTATTTTTGATTAAGTTGTTATTAAATAAGTATGCCAGAAAGACCTCTTAGTGAACTCAAAAAAGGTGAAAAAGCTGAAATAATTGGATTTGATTGCCGTAGCTTATGTATATGCAAAAGACTCTGTGGCCTTGGTTTATCTCAGGGTAAAATTATAAGAAAAATCTCGGAGATTAAAATGGGCGGACCTGTAATATTGCAGGTTGATAGGGCCCAGATAGCAATAGGCAACGGAATGGCAAAAAAGATAATCGTGAGAAAAATAAGTGATTAGTGAAAAAATATCATCGGATATATTGCTTGTAGGTCAACCTAATGTCGGAAAAAGCGTTCTGTTCTCAAGAATAACCGGTATCAAGACTATAGCCTCAAATTATTCCGGTACAACGGTTTCATATTCATCGGGGACAATGTATTTTGGAGACTTTTCCCGTAAAATTATTGATGCTCCCGGTACGTATTCTCTTGAACCGTTGGACGATGCCGCAAGGGTCACAATAGATCTTATAGATGAGGCTAAGATAATAGTTAATGTGGTTGATGCCACTCATCTTGAAAGAAATCTTTCTCTTACCATGGAACTTCTTGCGCAGGGCAAACCTGTTGTTATGGCGTTAAACATGAGTGATGAGGCAAGACATAAAGGAATAGAAATAGATACTGAAAAACTTTCTCAAAGGCTTGGTATTCCGGTTATACCTACTGCTGCAAGAACTGGTGACGGTGTAAGAGAATTAATTATAACGATTTTAGGTCTACAGGTGAAAAACTCACAAATAAAAGATGATGAAACTACGCACCCAGGTCATCATCCGCATATACCTCATCACGAAAGGAATCACGATGATGGTCTCATTAAAAAACATACTCATATCGAAGAAAAAACCGTATGGGAGAAAATAGGTAATATAATTACCGATGTTCAAATATTGAAAAATCACAAGCATACAGCCTTGGAAATTTTTGAGGACATGAGTGTACATCCGGTATTAGGACTCATCATTGCTCTTGTTGTTATGGTCATTTCTTTCTCACTGATTCGTCTAATAGGTGAATCTTTGATTTCTATTCTGGAAAAATTATTTAATGGTTTTTATCTGCCTGTTATTTACAAACTCTCATACTTTTTACAACAGGGCAGCCTACTGGATAGAATTCTGGTGGGAGGCCTTGTAGAAGGTAAGATAGATCTTTTACAATCGTATGGTCTTTTGACGTCAGGTGTCTTTATTCCGTTCGGAGTTGTACTGCCTTATGTTTTTAGCTTCTACTTTGTTGTGTCCATTATAGAGGACACAGGATATCTTCCCCGTCTTGCCATATTTTTAGACGGAATTATGCACAGAATAGGTCTTCATGGTTATGCGATAATACCGATGATCCTGGGCTTTGGATGTAATGTTCCCGGAATTCTTGCTACAAGAATTCTTGAAACAAAACATCAAAGATTTGTCGTAGCCACGCTTATATCCATATCTGTGCCGTGTGTGGCCCTTCAGGCTATGATAATAGGCTCCGTCGGTAAAAGAGGGCTTTTACCATTATTGACAGTTTACGGTATTCTGGTCGTTTCATGGTTCATCATCGGTTTTATACTGAAATTTATTGCCGGTGAATACCAACCTGAACTTTTGATAGAGATCCCTCCGTATAGAATACCGGATTGGAAAGCGCTTTTTTCAAAGATGTGGATAAGAAGTTTTGGCTTTATTAAGGAAGCTCTTCCGATAATCATGATTTCTATATTGTGCGTTGATATTTTGTATCAAACTGAGGTCTTTAACTATATTGCGGATATAACAGCCCCTGTCGTTCATAAATTATGGGGAATGCCGAAGGAGTCAATTATTCCGCTTTTGATAGGAATCCTTAGAAAAGACGCTGCTGTTGCCATGTTCCCTGCAACACTAACGACCAAACAACTTGTTACCGGTTGCGTAATACTATCTATGTTTTTTCCTTGTGTTGCCACCCTGGTAATATTGGTTAAAGAACTTGGAATAAAATATGCCCTAAAAAGTATTTTAATAATGCTAGTTGCTGTTACTGTAGCAGGCGTACTTGTTAATTTGCTATATTGATATTATTCCTCGTTGAAAAAAACCAGTCCACACTCTGGACACTCTTTCAGTTTTGTTGAAAAGGATGTTCCGCATGCAGGGCAAACAGCGGTTTCAGCCTCTGAGTCAAATACCTGATTAAGCTGATCCGGATTTACATCAACGCCCTCTGACATGATCATATGCATGTTCTCTGCATGGATTACCTTTT
>JAPLFT010000314.1 GCA_026390535.1 Pseudomonadota bacterium | reverse complement strand
AATCCGTACGTAAAATTTTCTGTCAAATGTTCCAAGGGTACATACATAAGAACCCTTATAGACGACGTGGGTGAACGCCTTGGCACATATGCTCATGTTGTGGAACTCAGAAGAATAAAGAACGGTATCTTTGATATCAGTGAAGCTATATCTGTTGACGATAAAACCACGGCAAATGTTATACAGGGATGCATAATACCGACGGAAGAAGTTATTAAAAGGATAATGCCAGTTATAGAGGTAGATAACGATATTGCCAAGAAGATCGCAAACGGTTACGTCATGGACCTTGGTATAAATGATGCCAGAGGTATCACCTCAAAAAATAAAAACGGTATTCAAAAACTCGTCTCTATAAACAAAGCTAAGCAGACGCTCAGAGTCTTTAATTATGAGGATTGGAAATAAGAAAGGAGGTTTTTCTTTTTTATGGAAAAGATAATGTCCTGGAACGTTAATGGTATAAGGGCGATCGCTAAAAAAGGTTTTATGGACGTTCTTGCAAAAGAAAAACCGGATATCTTTGCCATCCAGGAAGTTAAGGCCAACCTTGAACAGATAAACTCCGCAGCATCCGCTCCGTCTGGTTACAATATAATACTTTTTGCAGGAGAAAAACCCGGTTACAGCGGTGTTGCAGCTTACATAAAAAAAGATATTAAGTACGAAGTGGAGACCGGACTCGGTATAAAGGAATTTGATAAAGAGGGAAGGACCATAACGATAGAATTCGATAAGATGATATTTGTAACGGCATATTTTCCAAACTCCCAACCGGAAAGAAAACGCATTGATTATAAACTCGCATTCTGCGACGCTATAAAGAACTATGTGGATAGTTTCACTAAGAAGGGGAAACCGGTGCTATTATCCGGCGACTATAATATTGCGCATAAGGAGATAGATCTTACTCATCCAAAAGAGAACGAGGATAGTCCAGGGTTTTTGCCAGAAGAGAGGGCCTGGATGGATAAATTCCTGGCCAAGGATTACTTTGATACATTCAGAATGTTTACTCCCGCCCCCGGTCACTATACCTGGTGGAGTTACAGAACTAACGCAAGGGAAAGGAACGTCGGCTGGAGAATTGATTATCATTGTGTAAATAAATACCTAAAGAACAGAGTTGTAAAAAGCTATCATAATACGGATATAATGGGCTCGGATCATTGCCCTGTTACAATATTAATTAAATAAATTCATATAGTTAATACCTCCCTCTACTTGAATAAAATTCTTGACTTTTGTTGTTTATTTTGATATTAACAAACCCTGGTTAAGGAGTAATATTGATGAACAAGATGGTCAAGATTTGTTTTTGCATCTTATTTTTATCTCAAACTTTTTTGAACGCGCAAGAAACCAAAGACTCTAAAGCACACATTTATTATCATCCGACGTGTAAATTACATTGGTTTAATAATATCCAAAATCCGTTCTACGGTCATAATAAACCGATAAGATACGAGATCAGTTCGAATACTCTCGACTCAACTGTGACAGAATTTTTTGAAAGACACGGATATAAAACGAATTTAACGGTAGAAGATGTTCGCAAATATAGAAATTACATTACACACGGTGCTTCTGAAGTAATGCATTTTGATGTAAAAGTGGATTGGCGTTTGGGTAGTGCCATGCCTAAATCAGGGACTGTTCCTGATTATAGTGAATTGACGGAGTGTAAAGGATGGTCCATTGCCGTTAATATCACAGATGGGGATAAGCCCGTTTTTTCCAAAGTATATGACATCGATATGCTGTCACGAGATCGAGACGAGTATTTAAAAGCAAAAAAAGGAATAAATAAGGCTCTTAAAGAAGATAATGAGGCTGCTGTTAATGATGCTATCAATGGACTAATAGTAGAAAGATTATATTGGGACGCTCCCATGTGCATTATAAAAAAATAGTTTTGCGAATCATCTACTTTTATGTTGTATTTTTTTGGTACGTGCCATATTAATTGCTCTCAGAATGATCAATTTCAGAACCAGCCAAATCATTGACCCGCCGATTGTGGAATTCAAGAGCAGACTTATTGGCCTTTGCAATAAAACCCGTGTTATAGATCTTTGCCAGGCTATCCCGTCATATCCCATGCCTGCACAGATGAAAAAGACAATAATAGAGAATTTCGACGATAAACTTTCTTTCTATTCGGAAGATCAGGGGATACCGGAATTAAGAGAAGAAATATGTAAACTTCACAATGTCAACGGAGTTAATGTAAAACCATCTAATATCCTTGTCACTGCCGGTGCTAATCAGGCCGCCTTTACTTTGTTCACCGCGATGTTCAAACAGGGAGATAAAGTCGCTCTTCCTGTACCATATTATTTTAATTACGATATGGGCCTGAGAATGCTGGGTGTTGAGCCTGTATATTATTTTTTGGATGAGGAAGATAATTTCAAATTAAAATTCAATAAATTGGATGAGAACATATTTAAGACTTGCAAGGCCTTTGTAATAGTTAATCCTAATAATCCTACCGGCGTTGAATATGAAAAAGAAGAATTACAGCTCCTATATAATGAATGTAAAAAAAATGATGTTACCCTTATTGCGGATGAGACGTATGGATTCTTTTCACAGAAAGGATATCCTGATTCCAGTCTGCTCAGTTATTTTAAAAGACTTGATGATCTGGTCGTAGTAAACACTTTTTCAAAATCATTCAGTCTGACTGGTTTTAGGGTAGGCTATCTGATACTTAATGATGAATTAATGAAACAGGTCATGAAGGTCCAGGATACGGTCATTACGTGCGCGCCGAGGATATCTCAACTTGCAGCACTCATAGGACTTAGGGAATGTAGAGGCTGGCTCTCAGAAAAAGTAGAATACGTAAATAGTAATGTAAGGGAATTTACAAAACTCTTTAATGCTAATCTTAAAGAATTCAAATTATCTTCCTGTGGAGCTTTTTTTGCGTACGTAAAACATCCTTACAGATCAAAGACTGCTACACAGGCCGCCGAATTAATTGCCAGCAAGACGGACATGATGACACTTCCCGGCCTGATCTTTGGGCCTAAACAGGAAAGCTTTTTGCGTCTTGCGTTTGGGAGTTTGTCGGGTAAAAATGAATTAAATCAAGTCGTTGAAAGATTTTCTAATCTGGAGAAAAATATTTAAATTTTCCTTTAATATTGAAGATTCCGCGTACTCCTGATATACCAATGACGTTAGACATTAATATTTATCTATGGGGAGGGGAATGTGTCATCAGTATTGATAATTGGCGCACAGTGGGGTGATGAGGGCAAGGGTAAGATTGTAGATCATTATGCCGGAAAAGCGGACATGGTCGTAAGGTATCAGGGTGGAGCAAATGCCGGACATACGTTGGTCATAGACGGAAAAAAAATAGTTCTGCATCTTCTGCCAGCTGGAATAGTTAGACAAAGACCGATATGTTTGTTGTCGGATAACGTCGTAATAGAACCAAATATACTGTTAAAAGAGATCCATACATTAAGAGAAAGCGGGTATGATGTGACCCCTCAAAGATTCAGGATAAGCGAGCGGGCCCATGTGACGATGCCGTATCACACAATGGTGGATCAGCTACGGGAAGTTAAGCACGCAAGGGCAAAAATAGGAACCACGGGTCGTGGTATTGGTCCAACTTACGAGGATAAAGTAGCCAGACGCGGCATAAGAATGGGGGATCTGATAAGACCGAACATTCTGAGGGAAAGACTTGAATTTATAATCGAAGATAGAAATTTTTATATAAAAAATTATCTTGAGGCAAAGCCCTTTGATTTTAATGAAGTTTAAGAGGGTGCTTTAATAGCCGGCGATGCGTTCAGTACTTTCATAACCGACACATCAAAACTTGTTCATGAAGCTAACATTAAAGGTAAACATGTACTGTTCGAGGGTGCGCAGGGTGTAATGTTGGATGTGGACGGTGGAACGTACCCGTATGTAACATCCTCAAATACCACTCCGGGTGCTGCGGCCATGAGCGCTGGTATTTCTCCTCTTTTCTTTAAGAACATCGTCGGTATAGTAAAGGCATACAGTACACGTGTGGGAGAAGGTCCGCTTCCTACGGAACTAAAGGATGAAGTAGGGGACCTTTTAAGATTCCAGGGTGGGGAATATGGTGCGACAACAGGAAGGCCACGTCGCTGCGGATGGCTGGATATGGTTTGTTTAAAATATGTTGTGAGATATGCCGGACTTACATCCTTCATCCTCACAAAATTAGACGTGCTGACCGGATTTCCGGAGATAAAGGTCGCAATTGCGTATGAGATAGACGGTAAACGTTACGAGGATGTACCATACGACATATGCAATATGACAGGCATAAAGCCTATATATGAAACATTTCCTGGCTGGACCGAAGATCTGCACAACATCAGTGATATAGATAAACTTCCTGTGAACGCAAAAAATTATGTTAAATGGATACAGAAGAATATGGGCATACCTCTGGTTATGATGTCTCTTGGCGCTCAGAGGGGAGAAGGTATAGAATCATATAATCCGTTTGGGGCATAAATTATACTTATGATGAACAATCAGGATACACCGGAAAGATTTGGAGATTACTACCTTATAGATAGAATTGCCGTAGGCGGTATGGCAGAGATATGGCGTGCCAAGACCGTAGGTCTTGAGGGTTTTGAAAGGAACGTCGCTATAAAATGCATACTTCCATCCTTCACACAAAATCCGGAATTTAATTCCATGTTCATAGATGAGGCGCGTATTGCCTCAACACTCACTCACAGCAATATAGTAAGAATAACCAATTTCGGCGTAATAGATAATAAATACTATCACGAAATGGAATTTGTAGACGGCAGGAATCTAAGACAGATACTTCAGAAATGTAAAGAAGAACATGTTTCTTTTCCTATAGATTCTGCATGTTATATCGTGAGTGAAATATGTAAAGGTCTTCATTACGCTCATACAAAACATGATTCCGTTACCAATGAACCCCTGAATATTATCCACAGGGATATGAGCCCTCAGAATATAATGATATCCTATGAGGGTGAGATAAAGATCATAGACTGGGGTATAGCAAAGGCAAAGGGCAAGATAGAGGAGACAAGGGCAGGTGTGCTAAAGGGAAAATTCGGCTACATGAGCCCTGAACAGGCGGAAGGCGAAGAACTTGACCTCAGGTCGGACATATTCTCCGTAGGTATAATCCTTTATGAACTTGTGACCGGAGAAAGACTTTTTGTTGCAGACAGCGAAGTAAATACACTAAAGAAAATTAAAGAGGGTGTTATACCCTTGCCGAGCAGAGTAAATCCCGATGTGGACAAGGAACTTGAGGTCATAGTCCTAAGAGCTCTTGCGCGTCCAAGGATAGAAAGATATCAGACGTGTTATGATCTTTATGATGATCTTGTAAAATATCTTCACAAAAAATTCCCGGCGTACAATTCTCTGAAATTATCAAAATTTATAAAAGAAACTTTTAGCAATGAAATAATTGCCGATAGAAAAAGAATACACGGAAAAGAACAGAGTGTGCCTTCTTATTCCGCCATGAGTTATAGCGGTAAGATCAGTGGTGATAAGACAAGAATAAGCGGCCATACAGGCAATGAATCTGCTCCAGAAGGTTCGTCTTCTCCGGATTCCGGTGAAATAGACAGGACGCTTCTTACGGACTCATCGCCGGCTTCCGAGTCGGAATTTGGTGTTCATGAGAAAGAAGAGGCTACCGTAACCGTAGAAGCTTCTGACAAATCATCAAAGTACGATGCTGAAGACGAAGATTATGATTATCGTCTTCCTTTTACAAAAAGATTCTTAAAACCAAAAACAATAATAACGGTTATTATAATGCTGGGAATTATTGCTTATCTGGCCTTTAGTGGTGGAAAGAAGAAACAATCGGTTCATACAGTGACTCAGCTTCCTCCGGTCCAACAGATGGCACAACAACAACCTACGCCGCAACAACCGGCACCACAAAAACCTGTACAACAACAGATACCACAAGAACAGGTTCAACAGCCACCTGTTGAGCAGCAGAAACCCGTTGAGCAGCAACAACCGGTTAATAAACAGCAGCAACAGCAGACACAGCAACCGACTGAAAATGCAAAAACCGCTAGTTTGTCACTTGCCAGTACGCCGGTCTATGCCAATGTTATTATAGACGGTGTAAATAGGGGAAAAACACCGGTCACTCTGAAAGATCTTTCTGTCGGAAAAAGATATGAGCTTGCTCTTAGCGCAGATGGATTTGAAACAGTAACAAAATATTTTACTCTGAGAAAGGAAAATAATAATCTTGTTATTCCATTAACACCGGTACAAGGGACCGGCTTAAGTTATCTGAGCTTGGAAGTTGAACCACCGGTGCTTATATATATAGATGGAAGACTTGCATCGACTTATAAGTCGATTTATATGCATCGTGTGGATCCTGGCATTCATGAGGTCAGATTTATAAATGAAAAGATGAAGATAGATTATAAAATGAGTATCCCCGTCGGTAAGGGAGAGCAGGTTAAGAAGAATATAACATTGAGGTAACTTTATGATAGACAGATACACTCACGAAGAAACTGCAAAGATATGGACGGACCAGAACCGTTTTCAAAAATGGCTCGATATAGAAGTCGCTGTATGTAATGCATGGGCCGAATTAAATGAGATACCGTGTGATGCAGCAAAAAGAATAAGAGAAAAATCCAAAGTAAATCTTAATAGGATCAGGGAACTTGAAGCCATAACAAAACATGAAGTGGTCGCATTTGTTAACAGCATCATAGAACAGATAGGACAGGACGGCAGCTACTTCCATAGAGGGATTACATCCTCCGATATTATGGACACGGCATTTTCTATTATGATGAGGGATTCTATTGATGTCGTGATAAAAGAAATCGATAAGTTAATGGTCGAGGTAAAAAAGAAGGCTGTGGATTTTAAGGACCTTGCCTGTGTGGGAAGGACTCACGGTATACACGCAGAGCCGATGAGCTTTGGACTTAAATTTGTCAGCTGGTATGATGAATTAAAAAGAAATAGGGTACGTCTTGTAAATGCAAAACAGGACGTTTCTGTATGTATAATTTCAGGTGCTGTAGGTACATATTCGGCACTCGATCCAAAAATAGAGGAAATGACCGCAAAGGAATTGGGTTTACATATCATAGGTATAACCACACAGGTCGTTCCACGTGATATCTATGCTGAGGCCTTTAATGCACTTGCTATGTGCGGAGCGTGCATGGAAAGAATATCCTTTGAACTTAGACATCTTCAAAGAACAGAAGTGATGGAGATAATGGAGGAATTCACAAAGGGACAGACAGGCTCCAGTGTGATGCCTCATAAACGCAACCCCATATCGGCAGAGAATATTACAGGCTGTGCCAGGATGTTAAGGAGTTATGCCGGTGTTGCAATGGAGAATATTGCACTATGGCATGAAAGAGACATAAGCCACTCATCCGCAGAAAGGATAATAGGCCCGGATGCCACGGTGCTTGCCTCCTATATGTTGAAAAGATTAAGCGGTATAATATCAAGATTAAAGGTCATAGAATCCAATGTTAAAAAAAATCTTAACCTTACACATGGACTTGTATATTCAAGTTTTGTGCTTGTCGAATTGATGCGCAAGGGAATGAAAAGAGATGACGCGTATG
>JAPLFT010000063.1 GCA_026390535.1 Pseudomonadota bacterium | reverse complement strand
GTCCTCGCTAAGGAGTTTACCTGTTGTCTTTTTTCCAACCAAAAGTTTTTCCAATCTGTCCGTGGAAACGTTCTTTATTATCTGTATCTCTGTCTTCCTATCCCTATCGAGTTTTTCTATCTGTTCGGTCTGTATGGTTCTCAATCTTTCGTCCCTTTCAGAACCTTCTCTTGAAAATACCTTCGCGTCTATAACGGTACCGACGATGCCAGGTCCTACTCGCAAGGACGTGTCCTTAACCTCTCTGGCCTTTTCACCGAATATAGCTCTCAAAAGTTTTTCTTCCGGTGAAAGCATTGACTCTCCCTTAGGAGTGATCTTGCCGACCAATATGTCTCCGGGATTAACTTCTGCGCCTATCCTTATAACACCGGTCTCATCAAGGTCCTTTAATGCATCTTCGCTGATATTCGGTATATCACGTGTGATCTCTTCCTTTCCAAGTTTTGTGTCTCTTGCAACACACTCGAACTCTTCTATATGTGCAGAAGTAAACATGTCGTTTCTTATTAATTCTTCACTCACCAGAATGGAATCCTCAAAATTGTACCCGCCCCATAGCATGAAGCCGACCATTATGTTCTTGCCCATTGCCAATTCGCCTCTTTCTGTTGCAGGCCCGTCGGCAAGGACGTCTCCCTTTTTAACTACATCGCCGACTGAAACCACCGGCTTTTCGTTAAAACATGTATTCTGGTTTGAACGTCTATATTTTGTGAGATAGTAAATATCAACACCTACGTCGGTCTCTGAAGCGCCTTCAAGTGCCCTTATTATTATCCTGTTGGCATCAACGGTCTCAACCACACCCTCTCTTTTGCATATGACAGATGAGCCGCCGCTTCTTGCACAGATCTTTTCAAGACCCGTTCCTACAAAAGGAGCGCTTGTTGTTAAACAAGGCACCGCCTGTCTCTGCATGTTGGAACCCATCAACGCTCTGTTTGCGTCATCGTGCTCCAAAAACGGTATCAACGCCGCAGCAACGGAAACCAGCTGGTTAGGAGAAACGTCCATCAGTGTTACTTCGTCCCTGCTTTTTAAAGCATATTGACCCGACACTCTGACGTTGACCATCTCGTCTATAAATCTTCCCTTCTTATCAAGAGGAGCATTTGCCTGAGCTATTTTATGTTTTTCCTCTTCAAGTGCTGAACAATAGATTACGTCGTCCGTAACTTTTCCATCAATAACCTTTCTGTACGGTGTTTCTATAAAACCGTATCTATTCACTCTTGCATATGTGGTCATGCTTACGGCTCTTTCCATCCTTATTAGACCGACCCTGTACTGATTCTCAAGAAGTTCACCGACCGCTCTTACACGACGGTTTCCAAGATGATCTATATCGTCTACCTCACCCTTATCCATCTTAAGGTCTGTAAGGTATTTTACTATTGTAACTATATCCTCTTTTCTCAGCGTCGTAAAATCAGACGGAACATCTGAGAAATTGAATTTATGATTTATCTTTATTCTTCCGACTTCCGACAGGTCATACCTTGTAGGATTAAAGAACAGATTCTCGAACAACGCCTTTGAAGCATCCAATGTTGCAGGATCGCCCGGCCTCAATCTTCTGTATATCTCTATCAGCGCTTCTTCCTGTGTAGATATTTTATCGCTGACCAGCGTATCCCTTATAAAACTTCCTACATTCACGCCATCTATATAGAGGACCTTTATTTCCTTGATGCCTCTTTCCCTGAGATAACCTATTTTTTCCTCGGTAAGTTGTTCATTGAGTTCCAGAAGTATTTCTCCGGTATCCGCATCATAAACATCTTCCGTTGATATCTTTGTATAAACCGTCGAAGGATCAATGGACAGGGATTTTACTTTTTCTTCTCTTAATTTTTCTATCGTCGCCTTTGTGAATTTTCTGTTTTTCTTTACAAGGACCTTTCCGGTCTTTGGATTAAGTATATCGTATTCCGCTCTTATGCCGGACAATAGATTAAAATCCACTTCCCTCTCAAAGGTTCCTTTATC
>JAPLFT010000351.1 GCA_026390535.1 Pseudomonadota bacterium | reverse complement strand
AAGATGACATGAATAAAAAAACAACGCTGATCTTAGATGGCACGCCAAAGACGGATTTGCTGGCTTCAGACGTGCTAAAAAAATTCAAGGAGTTAATTTGTCAATCCGGGAGTCCGCTTCTTGTCCTGCAGCCAACTGAAATGAAAATCCATTACTGTACCGGTTGTTTCCACTGCTGGTTAAAAGATCCTGGTATGTGTGTGTTCGATGATGATGGACGAACTATTGCCCGTGCATTTTCAAGGGCCGAAAGAGTAGTGTTTTTTACACCGCTTATTTTCGGTACCTATAATAAAGATATCAAGAACGCCGTAGAACGTTCGATCAGTATCCTGTTACCGACATTTAGAAAGTGGAAGGGAGAAATGCATCATCCCGTTAGATATCAAACTGCTCCGGATTTGATAGGTATCGGTTTTACCGATCACAAAGACGATGCTGCTTCTGAGATCTTCCGTCGTCATCTGATGCGAAACGCTCTTAATTTTAATGCTCAATCACTGGTTACTACAGTCTTTACGCCAAGCCAGTCAGCTGATGAAGCCGTAGAACAGCTCAAACGTGCGCTTGAAAAACCTGAGGAGATCAAACCATGACCCAATCAATTAAACGGGTCAAATTTTTTGCGGCAATTTGTAATTCCGGATTTGGTGAATCTCACCAAAACAGCGTTGCTCTGGATATTTGTCGTAGTTTTGCGACAGAGACGGGATGGAAATGGCTCGGCGGTATAGGTCGTGGCGGTGGAGGTTTCTTTGGCAATAAAACAGTCGAGACAGCCGGTCATATCTTTGAACCTATAAAGAAAGCGTTGATAGAGATCTCAGAATTGCTGGCCTCCGGCAAAGAGATCCCCTCTGAACTTATAGCTCGTGCAGAGGCACCTTTTATGTCCAATACCATTTATAGTCTTGCAGGAACAATAGGAATGCTGCTGATGCTTATCAAAAGCAAACAGATATGGCGATACAAAGCTCGTCCCTATGATAGATTACCGACTCCGGGTTTTGAATAAAACGATTATAGATCTACTCGAGTTAATCTATTTACAATTTTTTTTGAATAATCCTGGAACTTGTTCCTTAAGTATCTTGAGTTGAGAATCGTTAATCTTACCAACAGATATATGTCCAGAATCTATAGGGCGCATAATCTTTGTCGGAGTATATGCCTGACCTGCAATAATTATTTCCATCCCTTTACCGATATTTTTATATGTATAATCAAATAACTATTTTTTTAGACATCGTTTTCCTCCTACTTCCTTATTTATGTAAAATATTTTATCAAATTTTGCAATGAGAACGCTATATCCACAACCATATTAGCTGCAAAAGTCGGCAAAAAGGCCTAAATTACAAGACAAAATTAATTTTGCACATTATATTGCGATGACAAGGGATGGATAAGATGAATATTGAAATTGTAGAATTAGACATTAATAATTTAGAACTTTTAAAAGAGTCTCTAAATATAATGAATAGAACCCAGGGTGACGGTCTATTTAATGAAGATTACCTCGTCAAAAAAGCACGCAGTACGGATGGCGTAGTTCTATGCGCCTTTTTGAAGAATAAGCTCGTCGGTGTTGGCTGTGCGGAACTTATTAATGACCTTGATTACTATAAACCTTTTGATAATAATATAGTAGAAAGACTGAAGAATAAAAAAGTAGGCTCGCTATGTTCACTTTCTGTTCATGAAGATTTCCAAGGAAAGGGAATAGGACAGATGATTGCCAGAAAGTGTTTAGATTGGCTAAAAAGTAGAGGCTGTGATTTGGTTCTAGGCCTATCCTGGGTTAGCGGACTTCCTCATACTTCAAACAGGGTATTCCAAAAAATTGGGTTCCAGGTAATAAAAGAAGTAAAAGAGTTTTATAAAGAGGGAGCAACAAAACATCCCTTTAATTGTCCAGGATGTAAAACTCAGCCTTGTATATGCTCTGCTGTCTTATATGAATATCATTTTAATGGTAGACAAGCTGTACAATAATTGGAACCAACTCTATCAAACCATTATGGATTGGGCAAGAGAGCTGGAAATAGTATATTCAGCCGTTTTCTATGCAGGGACGAGCTAAAACGGATTAAATCGGCTATTATCAAGGTTTTTAGGATAGTAATGGTATCACAGGGCGTTAATAGAATTACATTACTGACTAATATATTAACAATTTACAAGAATTGTAATCGTTGCTTACTATCCAATATAACTAATAAAATTATATTTGTTTTACTGGCATGTGCTTTG
>JAPLFT010000231.1 GCA_026390535.1 Pseudomonadota bacterium | reverse complement strand
TGCGGTAACGTTGAATCGTAAGACCGGTATTTTTGAATAAAATTTTTAAATTCTTGATTGAAAATGTGTATAAATGTCTTGGTACATCGAGCCCCATCCAGTATTTGCGGAATAAACGATGTGTCAATGACGCAGAATTCGGAACAACTACTCTCAAGACAGCTTCCTTTTTCATGATTCTTTTTACCTCGCTCAAGACCTTTTCGGGTTCCCCTATATGCTCAAGGACATTATCAAGATTGACCACATCAAAAGACTCATTTGATAAGCCCGCTTCCCATAGGTTGCCGCAATAGGTCTTCACGCCGCCATCTTTTTCTCTTAGCTTCTTAAGCGCTTTCTCATCGATATCTACACCGAAACAATCGCAACCATGTCTTTTTTTATCCAGGAGATACTTACCGTGTCCGCAACCGATATCGAGCACATTGAATCCTTTTTTGTAGCATAGGAGGTCTTTCTGTTTTAGTAATTTGGAATACAAAATGCAATTTAAAGCCTTAAACGGATGCCTGAAATAAAAAGAGGCCTTCTGTTTTACGGATCCTTTTTCAGACTCTGCTTTCTCAGTACTTATGTACGAGTAATAGTCGCTGGGGTAGTATCTCTTCAAGATATCTCCATGCGGAGCCGGAAAGATCGATATTAATCCGCATCTATCGCATCTGTAAAGGTCGAAAGTTCCTTCGACGCCATAAAAACGATCTATACCTTTATATAAATATATAAGTGATTTATTTCCGCATACCTGACACGCGTGGTTACTTATCATAGATTATTTGTAACCTATCTCTTTGAGAATAAACTCAGCTACTCTCTTTGATGCCTTGCCATCTTGAAATTTCTCATATTTGAAAGATGCTGATTTAGCGTTCGAAGCGTACGATGGATTATTAAGGATACCGGCCCTATAATCATCTATTAATCTACCTAGCGCTTCGGGTGTCCGGGCAAATATCGCTATCCGATCCTTTACAAAATCTATAGGCTCCGGAATCCCCGCAAAATTATTCATTATAATAACTGGCAAATTACAAAGACATCCCTCTAACGCCATGGAAGACCAGCAGGTAATAAGAAGCTCTGAATCTTTTAATACATCTATTGACCTTAACCGATCTGCTACGTAAGTGGCCTTCACTTCTGATGCCGCAAACGCGCTTCTTACGATATTTTCGTGCGGATCTCCGGGATGAAATTTGACTATGAGGCGAAAAGGTTTTTCTTTGTATTTTTCTACTATCACATGAAGGTTCTGTTTAAAATTTACTATATAATCTGTGAAATTATAAGTGGTCCCTCTCTTCAGGAAAAATGTGGGCGCAAAACATATGGTATTAGCTGCGGAGTCTTCACTCTTTTTCAAACTATAGATGTCATCATAGCGGGGAGTACCGGTAACGATAAGCTTACCCATATTAGCTTTATAATAGCCGCCGTACACTTCCTTAATATACTCTCCTCCTATAAGGAGATACGAATAGTCCGTTATGTTTTTATTTAAAAATATGGGGTAGCCTTTTGCGGGGATACCGTGGTTGATTACAAAGACAGGGACGTTCCGTATCTTTGCCGCTAACTCAAAAGGTTTTCTGAGAGATGAGACACTTTCATCTAACAACGCGGCTGTTGGTTTGATCTTATTCAAAAGGTTGGTATATATATCAAATTTATGGGCAAAATCCGGTATACTATGTTTAAAATAATCGTTAAATAAAGACTCAAAAAAACTATCAATATTTCTACCATCCTCACCCTTAAGCTTTATTTTAAAATTTTTAGCTATCCCGGCGGCTCTAATTTTATTAAAGATAAATTTTAAACGTA
>JAPLFT010000315.1 GCA_026390535.1 Pseudomonadota bacterium | reverse complement strand
TTTTATTTACGTTTCAGTTTACTAAATAGTTTCACGCTATATAATTTTCGGCTTAATATCATTTTATTGCACCTAATTCCCCAATATATGTTCTACGATCTTATCTCTTAATTGCTTAGTTATGCCTCTGTGGATATTTGTTTTTTCTTTTAAGAAACTGAAGCTTCCGTCTAGTGAATTTGTCGTGTTTGGGATCTTCAGTTTTGGGTAATTCAGATAGGTAAACAGATGGGGTAAATTACTTTTAATACTTCGCTTGGCTGCTCTGATCTTCTTATGAGTGTATGACCATTTTCCCGTTACAAGGTCAGTGGTTCTCTCTTTTAAGAAGTCCTCCCATCGGTCGCACCAAACATTAAATTTCTCTGTAAATACCTCTTCTGTGGCGTACGTCAGGGTATCAACAATTGCTTTTAATTCGACGCCGGCAGGTAGTTTTGGGTTACCGGTAATGTATCTTCTAACGATCTGTTTTTGATGAAAATGGCACATCTGGACTGGGACATCGCTGAATAGATTTCTCACTCCAGGTCTACCATCTAAGGTAATTGCTCTAATTTTAAAGCCAAGCTTTTGAACTTTAACTCTGCCTTTTTGATATTCATAGATTGACTCGTAATCGATAGAAGCAAAGTAAACATTTTTCTTAAGTTCAGGGATTCTGTAAATCAGGAAGCCGTATCTTTTATCATAGAAGGTAGCATCAGCAACAAAGGCATAACCGTCTGGCGCCACATCCTTTTTCAATGCTTTGGCAGCATTGATCTTTGATCTAACCCAATTAATACTTTTGCCGTACTCCTTGGATAGATCATTTAATGTTTGACGCTGATTAACATATTTTTCAAAGATGATTTGTTCAAGCTTGACAGTTCTTTGTCTATTCTGGAAGTAACTTTTACAGGTTTTGCAGTAGTATCTTTGACGGTCTTCTACAATACTTTTGCCTTTTTTTATACAGTCATTTGAGCCACAGTTTGGACATTTTTTTTACTCATTTTTACAGAACTCCGTAATTATTACACTGTTTATTGGCTCCAGTATATCATAAACATCTCATTCTAGGTGCAATATTTTGATATTAACCCAGTTATTGTAACTATCCCAACTGTTCTACCCCCAGAAACAAAGCGCTCACAAAAGCGCATGATTTTCTGTGTCAGAAATCCGGCCTTTACCACGCATGGCACCACAATAAATATCATCAAAAAATACACTATGGCACACTCCTATTATCAGCATCACTAATTGTCGCTACCATTCTATCGACTGCTCTTCCAATAGATCTCCAAAAAGCAAGAGCCTCCTCGACTAGCTGGAATTTTGCCACTGCTGGAGACTACGACTACAACCCCGCCAACACAACCCTCACAAACAACACCGCCAAACTAACAAACCCAGGCACCGCCCTAGGCGCTTCAACCCTCCTGAATCCTAAAGCTGGAGTTAAATCAGACGGATCTGCCTCATTCTCCGCTGCCAATAAAGAGTACCTTTCAATCGCAAGTAACGCCTCTCTTCAGACCGGTAATGTCGATTTCGAGATTGGGACTTGGGTCAGATTTAGCTCATTGGCAGGGAACCAAGACATTATCGCAAAAGATGGAGGCGGAAGCAGAGAATATCAGCTTCTAGCTACTAGCAATAAATTCCGTTTCTATATATTCGGGTCTCCAAATAAATACGTC
>JAPLFT010000316.1 GCA_026390535.1 Pseudomonadota bacterium | reverse complement strand
AGTACCACATAAATCCTGATAAAAAAAGCCCCCGGCATAAAGCCAGGGGCTTAAAATCATCGTCTTCGATTAGACTTATCTTCTTTTCTTAGACTTCTTTGCCTTTTTGTGCTTTTTTGCCTTTTTGTGCTTTTTTGCTTTTTTTGCTTTCTTTACCTTTTTATGCTTCTTTGCCTTTTTAACCTTCTTCGCCTTCTTTGTTCTTTTTCTCTTAGCGCCTTTCTTTCCACCACGGGCCATCTTTACACTGGAAACATCTCCATCCTTATCGATGTAGAATAGATAATCAGCTTCTCTCTTAAGATTAAGAACTTTGATTACCTCTGGTTTTCCCTTCTGGCCTTTTGCACCGCCACGAGCCATCTTTACTCTTGCGATATTACCGTTCTTATCGATGTAGTAAAGATAACCTTTTTCTCTCTTAACTCCTGCTCTTGCAATTTTCATAAGGTTTCCCCCTCCTTATATTTCTTCGAGTTCTTTTTGAACTCCGTTTAACAGTTCATATTATACGGTATAAATTTAACTTTTGTGTAGTCTTTTTTTTATTTTTTTTCGACGGGTTTTATTTCTTGCTTCTTTTAATCAAAATAAGGGATGCGACGAGAAATAGAAGATTGGCTCCCCAGGCGGAAATATAGGCGTCTATACGTCCTGAAATGCCCATGCTGAGCAGGACAGAGAACACTATCCAGTAGATAAAGACGAGCATAAAGCCTATGCCGATGTTGAGCCCCACTCCTCCCCGTCTATGTTGACGTACAGCAAACGGTAGGCCTATAAAACACATCACAAGCCCCGCAAAGGACATAGAATATCTTTTATTGAGCTCTACTTTATATTTTGATGGTGAAAGGCCTGCATTTTCCAGATCTTTGACGTATTTTATAAGTTTTGACGTGTCCAAATAGTCGGAGTTTGCCTCTATCTTCTTTAAGTCATCCGGCTTTTCCCTAAGATATATGTTCTTCTCCGGAAACATCCTGACTATGGCGTGTCCCGATGTAAAGTCCGTTTCCTTTACGTTCCTAAGCACCCATGAACCCTTTTTATGATATAAAGCCTGTTTGGCGTATATGTGAGAGGTCATATCAAAATTATCATCAAAATAATAGACGTTCATACCCGATATGGATTTATTAGACGAATCATATGAATATATATTGTAAATAACTCCCTTGTCTCTGAACCATGCTTTTTCCTGATGAAGGCTGCCGTAAAAACTATTTTCTTTATGAAGAATATCCACCATCCATATCTTTTGAGCCTGGAAATTGGAAACAGGCAGTATATAGTCCGAAAAATAAAAAGACCCAATACTGATCAATGTTACAGCAAGAAACATCGGACTGGCTATACGCATAAGGCTTCTTCCGCTACAATACAAGGCCACGAGCTCGTTATGTTTTGACAGGTATGAAAAAAGCATTAACGTGGCAATCAATATACTTACCGGCATCATCTGGATAGCGATATTCGGTACTTTAAATAAGTAATAAAGGCCTATAAGAGAGAAAGGAGCGTCAAGGTCCCATATTCTGGAAAGCAAATCTATGCCCACAAAAAGCATTATCAATATAAAAAATATAAGAAAAAATTTCTTTAGGAATTCGCTTATAATGTAGCGGCTAAATATCCACACTTTGCATTATTCTATATCGTCATCTGTTGGAAGGTCAACGGTATAAACTTCGCCAGGCATAGCTTGCAGTCTAGCTTCACTGCTAAGAAATGTTATTTCCTTTAATTCCGCCTCTGCTGCAAGAGATATTTTCTCGTTGGACAAGAAAGCGACCTTTGAGGCGGCTATTTCTCTTAAAGACAGTACTATCTCTTTATTATCCTTGTCTATAAGCGGCTGAGAGCCCTTTAATACCTGTTTTGCCCGTCTGGCCGCCAGATGTACCAGTGCAAACCTATTAGGGACCTTTTGAAGACAATCTTCGACTGTAACTCTTGCCATATTATTAAAAACCTCCGGATGCTTTGAACCTGTGTGTTTTGACATGTTTGGAGCCAAAAATCAAGGGGAAAATTACTTGCCGCCCTCCCAGGGCCAATGAGACCGATTTTATGACGTTAGTGAAAAGCCGGGATGTAATATTCTGTGGCTGATCCGAAATCCTGAGTATATCCATCTTCAAATCCAAGACTTAAAAAATAATCATAGACCTCATGATATTCATCCGGAGTTATCTTACGCCCCAGTTCATTATGTTCGTTCGCTTTAAACACCGGGCAATACTGGGACATCAGACTAACAAGAACATTTACTCCAATAGTCTCTTTTATAGCTCTTAAAACCTTTTTTGAGTTCTCTACCTGGTCTGGCAGTATAAGGTGTCTTATGATCAAACCTTTTTGCATTATTCCGGCGTCATCAAAGGTATCGACTGTCTGTCTTTTCATTTCTTTAATGATCTTTATGGCATTTTCGTAATATCCGGGAGCCGAAGAGTATTCCTCGGCAAGTTTATTATCGCTGTATTTAAAATCCGGAAGATATATATCAACGACCCCATTCATAGCTTTTATAACATCTGGGGATTCATACCCCCCGCAATTCCATACGAATGGCAGCTTAAAACCATTCCTTTTGAGTTCTTTAATTACGTCTATAATTTTATCGGCATACGGTGTGGGTGTAACAAAATTTATATTATGCGCTCCCTGATCCTTAAGCTCCCAACACATATCCACGAGCTCAGATGGTGTTATTTCCTGTCCGTTGCCAAGATGACTTATTTTGTAGTTCTGGCAAAAAACGCATTTAAGATTACAATTACTAAAAAATATAGTCCCTGAACCTCTTGTCCCAGAAATGGGCGGTTCCTCCCAGTAATGAAGCTGATGAATATTTACTCTTATTGATCCTGATTTTCCGCAAAAAGAGACGCCATCACAGCGTCTGGGGCAGTTAGAGCATCGCATCCTTCCACCTGCCTAATCCGGGAAATACTATGCTCTTTGTATTGCCTTCTTTACCCAAATCAGTCATCGTTTTGCCGTCGTAATCTACTGTTACTGCAGATGCATCACCTATTAGAAGTTTTATTTCAGATTTTGCTTCAAGTTTTTTAATATTTCCTGCCCTCAATAGAAAATCAAAAGAATCGGATTTATCTATTTGCACTTTGAGCCATACATCTTTTTTAGCCTTTATCATAACTTGCTGCATTGGCGTTGTCTTAACGGCTTGTGCAACTTGAGCCGGCTGTACAGCCTGAGTCGTTTGTACAGCTTGAGTTGTTTGTGCAATTTGAGCCGTCTGTACAACTTGAGCCGTTTGCGCAACTTGAGTCGTTTGTATATTTTGAGTTGTTTGAGCAGTTCGAGCTACCGGTGCAGGTTGTGGTGTTTGTGTTTGTACTTTTGGTGTCTGCGGTATTTGTGTTTGCGGTGTTTGCACCTGTATTACTTGTGCCTGTAGTGTTTGAGCCTGTGGCTGTGGCACTTGCGCTATCCCTTGTGGTTGCACCGGTAATTGTTTATCCTCCGGAAGCATTTTAACGACCATCATATTCTTGGATTTATTACCGGCTTTATTAGTAGAAAGATAATATGTAAGCAGAGATGCAAAAATAACGGAGATTGTAATACTCGCTATGAGAGCTCTTTTATTTATCTTTTCCCCGGAATGGCAGATCTTTTTTTCTGTAAGAGTATTTATTTTGTCGTTAACGGGTCTGGTATCATTAGTTATAAGTTCATAAAAAAGTATTGCTTCCTT
>JAPLFT010000257.1 GCA_026390535.1 Pseudomonadota bacterium | reverse complement strand
ATGGTTCAGCCTTATACCCTTCGTAAAAAAGTATGCTACGGAAGAGTATATACATGTCATTACGGCAATGTTTGTCGGCCTGCTGTGTATCACTATAGCCATTGTCATGGGTATAAAGCTCAAAAAAATAAAAAAAGCCGAGATACCGGATTCAAGGTTTAACTTCAGGAACGTAATAGAGCTTTTATCTGAGATGATCTTTTCTTTGACCTCGGAAATTATGGGGGGACATAACGCCAGAAAATTTTTTCCGGCCCTGGCTTCCATATTTCTTTTTATCTTTTTTAACAATTTAATTGGTCTTATTCCCGGTTTTCTTCCGCCTACGGATAATATAAACACGACGTTTGCGTGTGGAGTCTTCATTTTTATATACTATAACTACGTCGGATTTAAAGAACACGGCGTAGGGTATATAAAACATTTTTTGGGTCCAATACTATGGCTTGCTCCGCTTATGTTCCCCATAGAGCTTATAAGTAATGCCGTTAGGCCCCTTTCTTTGGGACTTCGTCTTTTTGGGAACATGACCGGTGACCATATGGTTTTGAGTATTTTTTCTGACCTTGTACCTATCGGTGTTCCTGTGGTATTTATGGCGTTAGGTCTTTTTATATGTTTTTTTCAGGCATTTATATTTACTATATTATCGACGATTTATTTGACGCTGGCTTTATCGGATGATCATTAATTTTAATAGGAGGAAGAGATGAAAACTTTGTACAGAATTGGAAAAACACTGGCTGGATTATTTGGAGCATACATGGTCCTTGTTATGCCTGCTATGGCGGCAGAAGGGGCTGCGACTGATGGTTCAGACAAATCATGGTTGAAGATGCTCGCGGCCGGTATAACAATAGCGGCAGCAGCAATAGGCGGCGCTGCGGCTCAGGGCAGGGCGTCTTCCAGCGCTCTTGAAGCAATAGGACGTAACCCAAGCGCACAGAACAAGATATTTGTTCCAATGATAGTTGCACTCGCTCTTATAGAATCACTTGTAATTTATGCTCTTGTCGTTGTTTTCGCAAAAATGTAAAACATTTAGATACTAAAATAAAAAAGCTCCTTGCCATTACGGTGAAGAGCTTTTTTATTTTTTCTTAAAGTATAACAAGGGAAATTTTGTATATAATGAAATTTGTTATTTTATATTGATATCATTGTGTTATAAATATGTAATAATTTGGTATGGAGGGCATATGAAAAGGTTTTTTGTCAGTATATTGAGCCTTTTTTTAATTGTTAATTTTGCCTGTACAAAAAAAAGCACTTCTAGCACCCAAGATTGGTCAGGAACTTTAACTACCTCCAATGATAATACAACAACTACAAAAGAAACTATTTGTGAAAGTGGAAATGTCGAAACAAGGATAATGTATGAATATGGGGCTAGTAACTGTGTATCAGAAAAACAGACTAGAACCTGTAAAGATAGCACGTGGGAAAACTGGAGTGGAAATTTTACTGCCTATTCCTGTCCAGCCACTAATCAATCTATTATCAGTCATTTCTTTTTTAATTAAGGGAGGATTTAATGAAAAGTTTGTTTATTCTATCAATTTTTGTCATGATCTTTTTTAACAGTGCTTTATACGCTGATATCTGCTCAACGACTCAGTCTGGTACCTGTAATAGTGCCGATATTGGTTTAATTACTTGTGAAAATTGTAATGGAGTTACAGCTGGTTTCACTGTAACTTGCAATAGCCCAAGTTCAGTGTTCTATACTACCTATGCAAATACCGACCATCAGGTTGTTCAAATGTTAATGGGAATGGCGCTAATGGTAAAAACGAACAGCAATCTAAAGCTTGTTATTGACTACTGTTATGTTTCCGGAGGTAGTAGGATAATTAAGAACATGTATGTTGGATCTATCTAACGAATAGTTGATTTACTGACTATTAGAAGAATGAACTCAAGTTTCTGCCGCGGAACTCTTCATATGTTATTGGTTTATACTCCGATGTTTTAAGCGCAGAAACAAATTCGTCCTCTGTTTGTATATTGTCCTTAAATAAGGTAAGGCATCGTCCTATTTGTCCGGGTGCGTGTGAATCTGAACCACCGATCATCTTAAATCCGTATTCCTTTGCATAATCAAAAGCGCGGTCATTTTCTATTTTATCGTTATGTCCGTTTAAGGTTTCGAGTATTTTTACGCCGTGAAATTTTTTATAATCAACGTTGTAATGCATAATGTTATGTTTTCTAAATGGATGAGCCCATATTGCTACGCCGTTAAAACTATTGACCGCTGAAATCACTTTTTCTGCGGAAGGTAATATTTGCATGTCCACTATAAATCCTTTCCAAAAATCATTCTTTAAACCGAATATTAATAATTCTCCGTTATCCGTAGCCAGTTCAACACCTCGTATCACAAGCAGTTTTTTATTTTTAATATTAAAACTTTCTATTCCTATACTTTGTTCAAATATACTGTGATCCGTTATGCATATTATATCTAACCCGAGCCTCCCTGCCTTATTAACAAGTTCCTCTGGTGTTATAACGCTGTCTGGGCTATAAGTTGAGTGTGTATGTAGGTCGGCAATCGTCATGACGTCAAATAGAGTAACATACTTGGTTTTTAAATGGAATAGGGTATTTTGGAGAGGATCTGAGCTTGGATATAAAGACCCTTTTGGTAAAAAGATTTTTAAAAGATAAAGGAGAAAGATTTCCCCTCATTTCCGTGTTTGGGGTACTCGGAGTATTAATAGGCGTTTTTTCCATAATAGTCGTTATGTCCGTCATGAGAGGTTTTGAAAAAGAACTTGTAAAAAGGCTCATAGGTACTCAGCCTCATGTTTATATAACAGATTCGAATACGCCGGCTGTTCTTAAAAATTGGTCCGAAGTTATAAAAAAGATCTCAGATGATCCTTTCATGAAAGATAATCTCATATCATCTTCACCATTTGTAGAGGGTGAAACCATCCTCTATTTTGATAAAGTAACAATAGGAGCTATTATCTTTTCTGTAAAAGACGATTTTTTCGACAGTATGTTTATTCACCCTCCGGGGCATAGAGAGATACTACTGGGCGAACAACTTGCCTTAAGCAACCAAATGATGCGTAATGACGAAGTAGAGCTCCTTTCTGCGTGGGATATCATTACAGCGACTTCTACTGCTCCCAAGATAAGATCTTTCAAGATCAATGATTTTGTAAGGACCGGCAGCTATGCAAGAGATCTTAAATATATCTATACAAACATAAATGACGGGATGAATTATTTTACACCTATAAAAGGATATCCTACCGGGGTTGCGCTATTTTGCAAAAGACCGGCAGAAATAGAAAGAATGGAATATAAATTAAAGGGGATGTTTTCTAATTATCCGAACCTAAAAATTGAGACGTGGAAAGACAGGAACAGCAGGATGTTCTATTCTCTCAAACTTGAAAGGATCGCCATGTTGATAACTTTATTCTTTATAGTGCTTGTGGCGAGTTTTTCTATCGTTGTTTCACTCGTGCTTATGATCGAGTCAAAGAAAAGAGAATTCACGATACTGATATCAATGGGTCTTAAAAAAAATATTTTAAGAAGAATTATTATGATAATAGCTGTTTTAAAAGGAACTCTGGGTGCTTTAATCGGGGGCTTACTGGGAACTGTTTTTTGCTACCTTCTGTATAAGTATAAATTTATTTCATTGCCGGCCATATATTATGATACCCATCTGCCGGTCTATTTAGATATAAGTTTCAATATCTTAGTAGTGTTTTTGGCAGTTCTTATATGCCTTATTGGAACCCTTTTTCCTCTAAGAATGATATCAAAATTTTCTGTTATTTCGCAGTTGAGAAAAGACTCCTAACGTCGGTTTGCTTTTGCCGGGCAGGAGTGATATAAGCACTCACTATGCTCAAGGATTACAAGGGATTACGACATCTTAAATCCATGAATATTGAAGAGCTTAAAGTCCTTTGTGAGGACATTCGCTCAGAAATCCTGGATGCAGTATCAAAAAATGGCGGGCATTTGGCTTCTTCCCTTGGAGTTGTAGATCTTACCGTAGCGCTTCATTATGTGTTTGACAGCCCCAGAGATAGTATTATATGGGATGTCGGCCATCAAACTTATGCTCACAAGATCCTCACTGGAAGGGATATTTCCAATATAAGGACCATAGACGGGCTAAGCGGTTTTCCTAAACCTGCAGAAAGTGAACATGATCCTCTTATAGCGGGACATGCAGGTGTCTCAATCTCAGAGGCTGCCGGTATTGCCAGAATGAAGCCTGATAATTATTCAATAGCTGTTATCGGCGACGGGTCCATGACGTCCGGCGTGGCATA
>JAPLFT010000270.1 GCA_026390535.1 Pseudomonadota bacterium | reverse complement strand
ATATTTCCAAATATAACAAGAACGCTTTTTAGTATCATAAATAAATTAATAATACCTGTTTTTGCCAAAAAAGAAAGTGTAGAGAATGCTTGGCTTTGGTTCAGAAAATATTTTATCTACCTATGTTTATTATTTATCGGCATCGGGGTTATCGGTTTTATATCAATTGAATTCTTCACAAAACTCTTTTTCACTGAAAAATATATTGAGTCGGCGGTTTATGCAAAATGGCTTTGGTTAATATTATCTTTAGCAGTTCCCATGTTGTTTTTATCGAGTATGCTTACTTATCAAAAGAAAACCAGATATTTATATTTATTTTCAAACTTAAATGTTCTAGTAAAATTCGGAGGTTTTATTTTATTCATACCAAGAAACGGATTGTGGGGCATAGTATACTCAAATTTTGCAGGTCTATTAATAGCTTCTTTATTTACAATCTCGTCTCTTATATATTATAAAAGGAGATAGTATTGAAAATTTTCTACATTTGTTATGAGGAAATTTCTGGCTACAACGGGGCTACAAGACACATAGCAGAAATATCCAAGAATCTCCAAAAACTGGGACATGAAGTGCAACTATGCGCTCCACTTATAAAAGGACCTGTAATGTCATATCCTGTGCCAGTTAAATCTATCCCTACATTAGGGATTCGCTTTTTACGTGCAACATCATACGCTTTTCTATCACTTTTTTATCTTCCATTTTTTATTATTAAATTTAAGCCAGACATACTATATGTAAGATCCCTACCGATAACTCCATTGCCGGTTTTGTTATCTAAGATTTTTCGTATTCCATGTATTTTAGAGGTAAATGGTTTAGTTGAAAATAAAAATTCCCGAAATAAGATTTTAAATATTCTACTCAGCTTGTTCCAAAAAATCGAGTTTCGACTTTGTAATAGAATAATTGCTGTAAGCCACGATTTAAAGAGTCTTTTGAGCAAATTATATGGGATTGCCGATAAAACGGATGTTGTCAGTATCGGCGTGGATCCAGAAGATTTGAGCCCTATAGATAAATCAACAGCACGCAGGATGGTTGGATTAGAACCAGACGGTTACTATGTCGGTTATGTTGGAGGGTTTTTCCCATGGCATGGTCTAGAAAGCTTGATTGAGAGCGCATCTATAATTCTGAATGATTTCACTAATTTGTCGTATGTATTTGTTGGCGATGGACAAACACGCTCCAGTATATATAAGCAGATACAAGAAAGGGGATTAGGTGATAGGTTTATTTTTACTGGCCGTGTTCCTTTTTCTGAAGTATGCAAATACATTAGTGCTTTTGATATATGCGTAAATTTCTATAATGTAACAAAAGAAAGAATAATGAAAAATGGAACGGAATATATTGGGAATCCTACAAAGCTTTATGAATATCTAGCCTGTGAGAGACCAGTCATCATAAGTGAGGTATATAATGATGTTATCGGCAAACTCGCTGGAACACTTTCTGTTAATTCATCAGATCCTAAAGAGGTATCTGATGCAATTATTAAGTTAATCAGTGATAAATCACTTGCTGAACAAATGAGTAAGGATGGTCGAGAAGAAGTAATCAAAAACCATAGCTGGTTAGCAATGGCGAAAGAAACAGAAAAAGTTTTGAGAGATGTTTTAAATAAATGAGTTATAAACCCGTAAACATGAGGATAGAGGTATTCTCTAATGCGAAAGTATGGAATATAAAATGCTAACCAATGAAAATAAAAATGAGATTAACTCCTGTCTAGTATGTGATAGCGTCAGACATAGAAATTTACAGGTTTTTGACCAATATAAGTTATTAATCTGTAATCAATGCGGATTTATATGGGTGAGTCCTCAACCTTCTTTGGACGAATATCTGCTTCATCATCAAAATAGCTTTAAGGGATATTATAAACAGAGCATAGAGGATTTTTATCTAGGTGATAAACCCATATTTCATCAAGAGATTAAGGTAAAAACCAAAAGGCTTTCTTTTGTGCAATCACTATGCAAGTCTAATGATAATCTCAGGCTTTTGGATATAGGAACAGGTCAAGGCTTGTTTCCTGTTCTAGCAAAACAATTAGGATGGGAAACGTATGCTACCGAATTAAATGAAGAGGAAGTAAACTTTCTTAATAAATCTAAGGGGATCAAATGCTATTCTGGTGATTATTGAACATACACTAGACCCATTGAAAGTAATTCTTGAGATTTATAGGATACTTCGTCCTGGAGCCTTTTGTATCATTGCTGCACCGAATACAGATTCTTTAGAAAGCTTTATAAACTTGAGGCTAAATCGTCCTATTTATTCACCAGATCATCACGAATGGCATCTATTTCATTATACACCCAAAACATTAGCCAAAATACTTAGAAAATCTGGATTTAATCAGTTTAGAATTATACCTGATCTAACATCATTTCCTATTTTATCTCATGATTTACGAAAAACAACAAGAAAGGTATTATCATTTATTGTAGATACGGTTCTTCCGACATCCAAAAAGAATGCAATGATTGCAGTTGCGTATAAAGATTAAGGAAACAGGTAAATTATGTATGATAGCAATGAAACATATTCCTCAAATCCACTTTCAATCAGCATCATAATCCCCACAATGGGAAGGAAAAAGGAAGTTATCTGGACGCTTGAATCACTTTATACGCTTGGGTTTGCTGATGGTCCCAATGACTTTGAAACGATTATTATTGAACAACCATTGGAGAATGGTGAGTATAGTTTCCCAAATGAAGAAATAGGCGAATTAAAGGCTAAATTTCCTAATCTAAGATGGTTTCATTGTAATGTCGCAAATCTTCCACTTGCTAGAATGGTCGGGCTGGAAAATTGCAGAGGAAAATCAGTGCTTTATCTGGATGAT
>JAPLFT010000265.1 GCA_026390535.1 Pseudomonadota bacterium | reverse complement strand
AAGAAGACTGTTACCATAATGACCCCGTTTTCTGGAAGATGGGCTTGTATATATCAGTATTTTAAGAGTATTCAAAATTTAAATATTTCTGGATTAGATGTTCGTATAGTATTTTATGACAATTCTTGTGATGAAGATTTTGGAAAATTGTTACAAGCATTTTTAAAAACTAATAAAAAGAAATATAAATCTTTTTCTTATATTGTTGACCAAAATAATCCCCTAGCAGGTGTTGGTGAAATGAAAGACATGGCTATTGGTCGTATTATGAATACTTTTAAAAAATATATAGGAAAATCTAAATACTCAATTGTTATAGAAGATGATACAGCAGTTCCAGAAAACACTTTACAAAAACTTATATTTGATATAGAGACAATGCCAAAGGCTGGTATTGTCCAAGGTATAGAAGTTGGCAGACACAATAGTAATTTTATCGGTGTAACTCGTATAGATGAAATTTATCATTATCCCCCTATTGATGGTAAACCAAACCCAGAACTTATATTTAATGGTTGTATGACACTTCAAACATACGGTAATAAAACAAGCGGTGTAGAAGAAATAGGTGGTGGGGGTTTTTATTGTTCTTTGTTCAAGTCAGATGTTTATAAGAAGATAGATTTTGAGGGTAAAGTTATTGGTAGTACATCTGTTGATGTTATCGTTGGACCTAAGGTTAGAAGACTTGGTTTACCTTTAGCGTTAGGTAAGACACATGACAAAAAGTAATCCATTAAGTTATCAATCAGCTGGCGTGTTACCTGCAAAATTGGTGATAAATCAAGAATGGAATTATAAAAATAAATTGAGACCAATTCATTTACAAATTTATCCTACAAACAAATGTAATGCTAATTGTAGTTTTTGTTCGTGTGCAGGTAGAGACAAATCACAAGAATTAGATTGGGGATTTCTTAAAAAAGAAATTGTCACTTTTGCTGTTTTGGGCGGTAAAGCTATCACCTTAACTGGTGGTGGCGAACCTCTTATGTATGAAAAAATATCAGAACTGATAGAATTTATTTCTTCTATTAATATTAAAGTTGGTTTAGTTACTAATGGAAGATTGCTTGGAAAAACACAAAACTTAGATAAATTGACTTGGTGCCGAATAAGTTCCAATGATAATTTTGATAGAGATATAGTAAATAAAATAGATATTGATTGGTCATTAAGTTATGTTTGGGATGGTAACTCTATTAAAGTAAAATCTTTAATAGGTTTTTCTAATGAAAATCCAAACGTTTCTCATTTTAGAATAGTAAATGATATTAATAATCCGCAGGATATACCTAAATTTGATAATGATGAAAAAGTTATCTATCAAGCCAGAGAAGGTTATGACACTGGTTCTAAAAGATGTTGGATGGGAATAGTTAAACCCGTACTTAATGCCGATGGATTATATTATCCGTGTTGTGGTGTTCAATATGCAACAAATACATCAAAACAAATGCCACCCGAAATGGTAATAGGAAAAACCATTAAAGAAGTATTTGATAAACAAAAACCTTTTGATGGTTCTGTTTGTAAAAAATGTTATTATAAAAATTATAACGATGTGTTTGATTTGGCTAAAAGTGATGTCAAACATTTAGAATTTATTTAAGGAGTTCATATGAATAATAGTGCATTTCAATTGGTACGAGGACCTCAAGGGGATACGGGGGCTACTGGTGACAGTGGTGTTCAGGGTGCCAGTGGAGTAAAAGGTGACACGGGAGCTGGTGGTGGTGCATATACAGTATCTGAAAAAACTGATAATTATGGTGTGCAACTGGCAGACGTTGGTAAAACTTTAGTAATGAATAGTTCATCTGACAAATCTTTTACTCTTGCTTCAGTTAGTTCTGGTGATATTGGAACTTGGTATACGTTTGTTAAAAAAGGAACTGGAAGAGTTACTATAACAACAGCCGATTCTGATATAATAGCTGATAGCAGTGCTGGTGGTTCTATTTATAATGATGAAAGTGATGAAATTTATGCTACTATTACAATTGAATTGGTTGATGAAACTCAATGGGATATAGTCGGTGGGCACGGTGTTTGGACAACTACATAA
>JAPLFT010000027.1 GCA_026390535.1 Pseudomonadota bacterium | reverse complement strand
AACAGGATCTTTGATCTATATAAAGGGGTCAATCTTATTCTTCATGCTGGAGATATAGGGGAAGAAGACGTACTAACTCAACTTGAAACTATTGCAAAGACGACGGCTGTATACGGTAATACTGACAGCCTCAAGATCAGAAGTAAGATACCAAAAGAGGTAACGCTTATAGTGGAGGGATTAAAAATCCATCTGTCCCATAATGAAATCATAAGCAAAAGGGATTTTGATATTATTGTACAGGGACATACTCATCTGCCGGAAAGTTTTTACGAGGGAAAAAACCTTTTTATAAACCCGGGGGCTGCTAATCCGAACAATTCCATTCCTGCCGGTCAGGCATCAGTAGTAATTCTTGAATTGAAAGAAAAAGAGATTATAAGTTCTACTATTTTATTTTTCTAATTTGGCACAATCACATTCTTTGGAAAGAAGACCCATTTCTTTTCCCATTTTAAAAAGTTTTTCTATTTCGTTCGATGGGAGGCTGTTACACCCACCGAGTATAGTTGCAGCTATTCCCGCGGTCGCGGTATATTCAAGCTGTTCAAGTTTGTTATATGCGGAAAAGACATCTTTTCCGACAGTAAGCGTACCATGATGACTTAAAACGATGGCATTGTACTTTGCTATATACTGTTCTATGAGTTGTGCGTTTTCAGGACTGGTAGGTATTGAGTATCTGGTAACAGGAATATTTCCCATCGTAAGTACGATCTCCGGCAATATTGTTGAAGGTATTTCCAATCCTGCGATTGTATAAGCTGTAATATATGGCGGGTGAGCATGGATAACGGCATTAATATCTTCTCTAATTTCATATGCTTTTAAATGCATTCTCCACTCTGTAGAAACATTGTAATCTTTCCCTCCTTCTATTACCTTCCCTTCATCATTTATGAGGATAATGTCGTCCTCACACATAAAGCCCTTGTTTATGCCGCTTCGTGTTATCAGATATGCATTCTTAGAGAGCTTTACGCTTACATTCCCGTCAGTAGCACATATGAAGCCCTTGGAATGCATCATTTTGCAGACTTTGACTATGTCATTTTTAAGCTTATTCATACGTCTATTTTTACTATCTAAATGTCAGATAATCCAGCTGGAATTAATATGTTGACATGATTTCTTACCTTTGTTAGTTACTCTTTGGCTCGTGGGTCGTTAGCTCAGTTGGTAGAGCATCTCCCTTTTAAGGAGAGGGTCAGTGGTTCGAGTCCACTACGACTCACCATTTTTTTATACTTTCTTTGTCCCCATCGTCTAGAGGCCTAGGACACCGCCCTTTCACGGCGGCGACGCGGGTTCGACTCCCGCTGGGGACGCCAAATTTTAAAAATAAAGACTAATCAAATTAAATTGCGAAGCAATTTTCAAAGGTAATTATGTTTTTGCGCAGGGAAGCCGATAGGCTTTACGTAGCAAAAATATGATTACCTTTGGAATGTTAGCGTCAGCTAATATTAATTTGATTAACTTTTATAAACAAGTCTGGATCCAGTAACCCCAGAGAGGGAACGGCGAGGCCTACAGGCCGAGCCACCCCCGCTGTGGATACCAAAAAAAATTAAGAAACTTTTCAATTTTGCAATAGTGTCAAAAAAACAATACGCATTTCACCTGATTTTTTATTACATAAAAAATACTTGTGATATAGTTTTCATTGTTACTTTTAAATTTATATAAGGAGAAGTAATTATGAAAATTAAAAATTTAGTGATGTCACTTTGCCTAATCGTTATGTCGGGCTGTGCGGGATGCGGCGGTAAGGGAAATACTTGCGAAGCCACTTTAAAGGACAATATCAAAGTGATAGTGGCTGCAGATTTCGATTCATCCGCAAAAGACTCAACAGGTACAAACTACCCGACAGGAACAACTTGGTATTTAATTAATGGTGGTGGCGCAAATACCATAATTGGTACAGTACCAGAACAAAACCTTGATGATCCAGCAGTTCTTACCGAGGCTGTAACCTATGCGTTCAAGACTTATCCTGCAGACCATTACGGAATTATATTGTGGAATCACGGTGGAGCTTGGAACGGTGGTTTCGGTGGTGATACTCAGGATGGAACACTTCCGCGCACACAGATCCGTGGCATGACAGCTGTAGAGTCAAGGGACGCTATACTCCAAGGCCTTAAAGCCTTAGGGGGAAATTTCACTCGGCCTACTACGCTGGACTTTATGGCTTTTGACACGTGTCTCTTGGGTGCCGCTGAGGTTTCTTATCTTTTTAAAGATATCGCCCAGGTTTATATAGCAAACGCCGAAATCGATTTTGGGTCTGGATGGAATTACAAAGACACCCTGACTGCACTAGCTGCTAGACCTAGTATGACACCGATAGTGTTTGCAACTATGGAACTTGAAACATGGGAAACATTGCATCAAACTGTTACTCCGGCCGATATATTGCTCCGTTCGCACACATCGATTGATACTTCAAAAATAAATGATTTTGCAACGACGATGAAAAACCTTGTTACTGCAATCAGGGAAACTGAAACTAGCGGTATATTGCCTAACAATGGCGATGTCTATGCACGAGCCCTGTCCTTTGCTGTGCCAGGCTATGGCAAACAAGGCGACGACAAAGATGAAGATACACTGTATCGTGACCTTGGCCAATTTCTAAAATATCTGGTAAATAATGCTTCTGGTGATGTCATAACAAAGGCTCAAGCTGCCATCGACGCCCTAGCTGCCATGCAGATAGGACGCGATTACGGAACGCTCAGAAATCCTACTACTACTTATGAACTAGGTTTCAATATTGCGCTCCCTCCAATTTCTACTATTACAGACGATGTCTTGTCGGATTACGCAACAAAGGCAGCAGAGTGGACTGGAGCTACGGGATGGAAAGATTTTCTCTACGATCTTAAATATTCAACATCCAATGAAGTCCCTGTTGCAAATTACACAGTGAACGCAGGCACTAAAACAGGCACGATAATACCAACCGGTTCGTCGCTAACCTTTGCATCCATGGAGTTAGTAAAAGACAATTTTACGACCGGCTATGAATATGGGATAACACACTTTGGTACAGTCACCTCCGGTACAACCTACAACATGATTTGGGATGGGAAGGTATGGACACTTGCAACCCAAGTAGGCACAACTGTCATCACTTGGTTTTACAATAATAACGCCCTGGATGCTGTCACTTCCAATACCAATAATCTTTTGGCTGCCAGCGCTATTGTAACAGATAACAACAACGAACAATACGATGCTTATTTCCTTTTCCAGGCAGGTGCGACAGTAGCCGATTCCATTGCTTTACAGTCCGAGGATGGCAAATGGGATGTTAGCTCTATTGATGATTTTGCTGTCGAACACTTTGGAGCAACTTTTCAACCAGCGCTTATTAAAGTTAGTGACGGCTCTTTTGTTGCCCAAGGTACTGCGGAAGATTTTCCAAGTTCAGGAGGCGTAGCAATAGGGACAACAAATGCCGCAAGCGGAACATATTATTTAAAAGCTACAGTTGAAAATGCATGGGGCAATATGATCACAGGCGGTGAAAATGACCCGATTACTTTACTTTGATAGCTTAATATACTTATTAAATTGTGAAGCAATTTTCAAAGCTAAGTAGAGTTTTGAGAAGAAAAACCGCTAAGGAATGGCGATGCCTATTGGCTAAGTCACCCCCCTGCTGCTTATGATATCCCATAAAATCGTTAAAAAACTTTGGTATAACGGATAAGTTAATAGTCGATCTTGTTACGGAAATAAAATTTTTATCATCAAAAAATAATTCAAAGAACTTACAAATCTGTCCTCGACATACGGAAAGCCTGTTCTGTCTGATAAGGTTTTTTGCAAACTACAAGACCTAAACGGATATAGTCAGTGAAACCCTCTCCTACAAAGCCTCGAATCACACGGAGGCCGCTGCTAGGAGTTCTACTACTCGAATATGCATCAAAACACCATTCAGGCCACCCAATATCATAAATACCGAGTGGATTAGGATGCAATTCCTTAATGTTTTCAATATCCGTATGAATATGAAAATAACCAGGCATCCAAAAATATTCGCCTATTTTCAGACAAGCCTTCTCACCACAGGTGTTGTTATTACTATTACCGCGATATCTTATCGCAAGCTCCCATTCGTTGTTTGAAAGAAGTCTAAATCCCGTAGCATTTGTTTTTATGTAAGGACCATCTTCAGTACCGTTGGAAGCACCACCTTCAGCAGATATGGTTCCGCTATTATTTACGCCCCTTATTGGTGTGGTAAAATTCTTATCTACATAATATGCACAAGTATATTTTTTCCTGTTTGCGGCGTTATACCACTCTGTTAAAGCGTTACTAAAAACCATCGCATCTCGCCAGCTGATCTCCGTCACATTGTCGTAATCAGAAGGTTTACTCCCCTCGTTGGCAAAGATATATCCGTTTTTTTCTGCCCAAGTTTTTACCTTATACCAGAGTTCATAAGAGACCAATTTTTCTCCAATCCAGTAGGCCTTGTCTACTTTTGCTATCCCTTCATCATTCTTACCAGTTGGAAAAGTCAAATTTCCAGGAACGTAGATCATATTAAAACTTATTCCGTTTGCAGTGAAAGCAGTTTTGTCTCCTGCTTTTTTAATTTTTCTTGTTTGTGAATACAATGAAGAGACACTAAATACTGATATCAGAAAAAAACAAAAATATTTCTTAATATTCATACTAGTCCTCCCTTTTCTTGCAATAATTAAAGTTAACTTATTATATCACAACCCCATACTAAATTTATTTACGGCTCTATTACAATCTTTAAGGAATCCTTGGGCTTTGCAACAAGATTAAAACCTTCCTGAATTCTTGTTAGAGGGAACTTGTGTGTGATAAGAGGTTTTACGTTTATCTTACCACTGGCAATAACGTCTAAGGATTCTTGCAAATCATCTCCAGCAGCACCATATGATGAAGTGATAGTTATTTCATTTCTCCAAATATCAACCGTAGATATCTCTATATTTTTATCGGGGATAGCAAAAAGTAAAATTGTTCCTTTACGATCAATGCACTTGAAAGCCTGTTCTACGGCACTATAAGAACCAGTGCATAAAATAATCTTGTCAGCTTTGATATCACCTACATCATTAGCATTAACGACTTTATCTGCTCCAAACTCTTTGGCTCTTTGAAGCCTGAAGTCATCTATATCCGTAGCAATAACGTGTGCACCTTTGAATTTGGCGACTTGAATATTCATGAGTCCGGACACACCGGCGCCCAGGATTAAAACGGTTTGACCTTTTCCTACTCCAATAACTCTTTGGCCTCTTAATACGCAAGCCAACGGCTCTATCATCGTTCCTTCTTCGTAAGTTACGTTATCAGGTAAAACATAAATACCATGTTCGACATTTATCTGAGGGACTCTTACATACTCACTGTAACCGCCCGGATAGTAATTACCATTATGCAGAGTTTCACAGGCTGTGTGGTTTCCTGCCAAACAGTACTTACAGGTATTGCATGCAACATGATGACTGACAAAAACCCTTTGTCCTACTTTATATTTTTTTGATTGTGACTCTACTATATCACCGGCAATTTCATGCCCCAAAATACGCGGAGCTTTCTTGATACGATACCATTCCATAACATCCGTACCGCAAATACCACTGGCTATAACTTTAACAAGAATTTCACCTGCTCCGATCTCCGGCTTTGGCATTTCTTCCAAGCGTACATCGCTATTGCTATAATATTTAGCAATCAACATTTTATTTATTACCTCAATTCTGAGTCATATATTGATTTAGCTTCTTTCACGGAAACATTCTTGTGAACAATTGAACGTAAAGCTTTTACCATAGCCACTGGTTGAGAACATTGCCATATATTACGGCCCAGATTAATCCCTACTGCTCCATTTTGCATACCATCGTGGACAAAGTTCAATACTTCCAGCTCCGTACTGCATTTTGGACCACCAGCAACAATAACAGGCACCGGACACCCCTGAACAACCTTATCAAAATCCTTATCACACCAATATGTTTTTACAACTTTAGCGCCAAGCTCGGCGGAAATGCGGCAGCAAAGACCTAAATAACGCGCATCTCTTTTCTCCATTTCCTTGCCAACAGCAGTAACAGCCATTACAGGAATCCCATATTTTTCACATTCATTGACCATGGTAGAAAGATTTTTTAATGTTTCTTTCTCATAGTCGCTGCCGATAAAAACTGATACACCTACGGACTGAACATTTAAGCGGATAATATCATCAATAGAAGTCGTTAGTTCTTCATTAGCCAGATCCTTTCCAACAATACTTGTGCAGCCAGAAACTCTCAGGATAATGGGTTTGCTGTTTGTAGGGCTAATAGCTGAACGCAAAACACCGCGCGTACAAAACAGAGCGTCAAAATAGGGCATCAAAGGTTCTATAGTTTGTGCCGGTTTTTCCAGACCTTTAGTAGGTCCTAGGAAATATCCGTGGTCAATAGGCATAAAAACACATTTACCGTTAGGCATTAGCTGATTTAAACGATTCTTCATTCCCCAATCCATATAGTTTCCTCCACAATTCTGTTAGACACCCTATATATATAGATTTGGGGTAATCGTCCACTGAAAATATAAGTGCTTTTAGTCTTTCGAAAATCTCTTAATATACGAACAATGCTGACATAATTTTTCTACTAGAACACCTTTATCAAAACCATCTCTCATCTTTATCGCCCTTGAACTTTTTAGGATTGAATTTAGTTCCTGGGTCAGGCAGTTGCCTAGAGGGATCTCTCCTTCCTTGTCCAGACAACAAGGGACAACTGTTCCATCCACAAGTATTCCAAAATGCCCTTTTAATCCATGGCAAGTTCCCCTGGTCCCATTATACTGAGATTCTAAAGACGGCCATTCAAACCTGGAATCAAAAGACAGACTAAGTCGGTTCCATATCCTTTTTGTTTTTATGCCGGCAACATCTATGTTCCTTTTTACCTTTATCTTAAAAAAATCTTCAACAAACAAAAAGACAGATTCATTCTCTTTGGAATCAGCGCCTATGTTCCAGAGCCTTAGGTTAATATACATATTCGGTTTTAGTTCATTTGCCGTTACGGCGAACGTCAAAATGTTTTGCAAATAATTATCTAGATCCTTGTTCGGAAAATTATCCTTAAAACACTGAATGGAGAAATTGACCTGTTTTATTGCCTTTGAGTTCAATATTAAATCTTTAAATTTATTAATTTCAATACCGTTGGTTGTTATCTGGATTTTTGTGCCAAATGGCTCACAGGCTTTAAGTATATCGCTGAAATTCGGATGTGTTAGAGGTTCTCCCATTAGGTGCAGACTGATAACTTCAGTCAGGGGAGCAACCTGTGTAATTATCTTCTTAAAATCGGGTAGAAAAATAAATTTCTTTTCTCTTTTTACCGTAGGACAAAAAGAACATCTTAGATTGCAGATATTTGATATTTCTAAATAAACGTTTTTAAACATTTTATGAACTTATCATAATTTTATATCAAAGTATAATTAGTGGACATCCACAAAAATAGACGAGACATGAGAGTCAACTCCGGGCAATCCAAGATCTGTCTTTATACCATTTTTCCAATAAGATGCTATCTCGCGGGGACCATCATAGTAATTTACTGCTACATATACATCACTTCCAACAACATAGATAGCGGCGGAATAGGACTCATTACCAGGTAAGCCAAGATCTGCTTTTACTCCATTCTTCCAATAAGATGCTATATTGTTAGAATTATTATAGTAGTATCCAGCAACGTACACATCGTTACCAACAACATAGATAGAGGTGGTAGAGGAACTATTACCGAGTAAGCCAATAAGATCTGTTTTTACCCCGTTTTTCCAATAAGATCCTATCTCGCGGAGACCATCATAGTAATACCCAGCGACATATACATCACTCCCAATAACATAGATAGAGCTGGTATAAGAATTATTACCGGGTAAGCCAAGATCTGTTTTTACTCCATTCTTCCAATATGACGCTATATCATTACAACCATCATTGTAGTATCCAGCTACATATACATCGCTACCGACAACATCTATAGAAAAGGCAGAGGAGTCATTACCGGGTAAGCCAAGATCTGTCTGTGCCCCATTCTTCCAATAATACGCTATATAGTTTGAGCCATCATTGTATTCCCCTGCTACATAGACATCACTCCCAACAACATAGATAGACGCTGCACTGGAATCATTACCAGGCAAGTCAAGATCTGTTTTTATTCCATTCTTCCAATATGCCGCCATATAGTTTGAAAAACCATCATTGTATTCTCCTGCTACATAAGCATCGTTACCAACAACATATATAGAGTAAGCCACGGAAAAAACACCGGGAGCGCCTATATCTGTTTTTGTTCCATTCTTCCAATAACACGCTGTAGGGGGAGGATTACTAACATAATATCCTGCCATAGATACGTCTGTAATAAGCAAAGAACTTATGTTCAATGTTGTATTGCCGGATATACCTTGAAGTGTTGCTGTAATGGTAGCTGTTCCGGCACTTACTCCTGTTGCAAGACCACCGTTGCTTATTGTCGCCACTGCTTCTGTGTTTGAAGCCCATGTTACAAGTGAAGTAATATCGCTAGTGCTATTATCTGAATATGTGCCCGTGGCCGTAAACTGCTGTGTCCCAGATACAGATATGGCAGGAGATAACGGCGTTATAGTTATAGATGAAAGGCGCGGAGTCATAATACTGCAGGAAAAACTCATTATCAAAAGCAATAAGGATAAGGATAAATTAAATTTACTTTTATTCAACATACCCCTCTCCTTTTTATAAAACATTGTATGTGATATTTTTCAAAAGTCAAATAACTTCCGTCGTAGAAATGTCGCTGAGTGACTAATTATATCCTCACAAGGAACAGTTCATGATAAAATATATGGAGAAGGAGTAAGGTTTATGAACAATGAAACTGTATTTCATTTAAACAAAAATAAATGTTCCGGGGATGGGTTGTGTGTAAATATCTGCCCGATGAATCTTCTTGAATTTAAAGAGGGTGAAGCTTGTCCCTCTATAAAGAAAGACAAAGAAAAGGTCTGCATTAAATGCGGCCATTGTTTGTCCGTGTGTCCGCATTTTGCGATATCTATTGACGGTATAGATATAGAAAATTGTCCTCCAATTAAATCCACCGATCATGTGGAATTTGAAAAAGTTGTACAACTGCTACGAGGAAGACGATCCATAAGACAATATAAGGATCAACCCGTAGAACCTAAAAAGATAACTAAACTTCTTGATCTTGCCAGTACGGCTCCAACAGCAGGCAACAGTCAGCAGGTAGGATGGCTGGTAATTGCGTCCAAAAAAGACATCCACAAATTATCGAGCATGACCGTGGATATGTTAAAAGATATGGTTGCAAAAAAACATCCTATGTCACAAACTTATTCACTCTCTGATCTTATCAAAGCATTTGATAACGGTTACGATGTCGTTCTAAGAGAAGCTCCCTGTTTAGTAATAGCACATGTTCCAAAAAATTATCCTATCGGAGTAATTGACTGTTCAATCGCACTTACATATTTGGACTTGGCGGCACCGTCTTTAGGGTTAGGTTCATGCTGGGCGGGATTTTTAATGATGGCAATCCCTCAGTGGGAACCGATACAAAAATACTTAAACATCCCGGAAGGGAATGTATGCTGCGGAGCAATGATGCTGGGATATCCAAAGTACAAATATCAACGCATGCCGTTCAGGAAAAAAGCAAAAATAATATGGAAATAATAAAAGGACCCAATTTTGATCCTTTTGGATAGAAATATTACTACCGGCTTTTAAATCACTTCAGGTATGGTAAACTAACGCCATGCTGAAGCGGATCAATTTGTTAGTATTGTTATCTATTTTTCCCGCAGTTTTGCTATCCCAAATTGAAAAACATCCCATATATAAAGCCAGTCGCGCTTTTGAAAAAGAAGTCCCTAATTACAGTTCTAACAGAGCAAAACGTGAATTAAAACTGAGAGAGTTAAATCAGAAACTGTTCCTGGAGGAAGCTAAGCAGGAGATGCCGTGTTCCAGGCAAATTTTAGAAGAAGTCTCCTGGTATTTGCACTATACGGCAGATTTTTACAAAGTTGACAGGATGCTCCCTTATCTAGAAAAGAGTTTATCAGCTATGAGAATACAATCCTTTGCTAACGAACAATCTCCTAAAGACGGCAGTTGGGGCGTTTGCTGCAGAGAGTGGTTCTGGAAAGTCGTAGAATCAGAGGAAGCAATATCCACGCTCTCAGATAAGGGCGAACTTCCAATGTACCAGACAAAATTTTTAGACAGGATAAACAGTCCGGAAAAACTCCTTGTGTATCTGAATAATCTTTTGATATCGGATTTTCAAAGGAAACTGATTGATAAGAGAAAAGAACTTAACGAGGGTGTTACTACCCTTCTAAAGTTAATATTAAGAGACAAACCAAAAAACTATTATTATCACCCAAAACTTAAACAAACATTTATTAAATTTATGGATGAAAAATGGCAAAATCCAAGGACAGGTTTTTGGGGAGCATGGTACAAGGACGGTAATAGGATAATCAAAACGGATGATCTAAGCATTACTTTCCATATTATCAGTTACAGAAAAGACAAAATAAAGTTATGGAAAAAGATTGTAGCGACGATACTGGAGATAAAAGACAAGCCTTATCCATACGGATGGAATGATATTGACGGTAAAATGATTATAATATCCAATCATAATAATTATGATGTGGTTCGTCTGCTTCATTACGGCTGGGAATATCTTGATGAAAAACAAAAAGAAGAAGCCCGTTCGGAAATAAAAAAGATGCTCGACTGGTGTCTTGGTAAATCCATTCAGGGAGACGGTTCTTTTAAATATTCGGAGGAAACTCTGGGTGATTCATATTATTTTGGCGTGGCGTTTCTTAATGAAATCGGTTTTTTTAGTAAGGAGAATCGTTTTTGGACAAACGAGGAATTTCCTCAGGCAGAGGCTTACAGAGAAAAAATATTATCCAAATTAAAAACAATTAAAAGCAAAAACCAGGGAATAAAAGATGCTGAAACAATACTACATGGAATTAATCAATAGTTTTAAACAAGGGAGGTAATAATGAAAAAATTCGTGGTTCCTGTTCTAATCGTTTTCTTTCTGCTCTGCATAATGGACTTTGTTATCAACACGATGATCATGGCCAATGCGTATAAACAGATAGTAACCATTTTAAGACCGGGGGCAGAAATGAATCTGTCTCTTGTTTATCTTGCAAATATCATACACAGCATAGTACTGGTTTCAATCTACAATCTGTTCGCCAAGAAAGGGGTTTGGTCCGGGTTAAAACTCGGAATATTGTATGGTCTGGGTTATGGTTTCGGTCTTGGGCTTGGTATTTACGCGATGATGCCTGTTACGGCCCATATAACGGCTGCATGGATAGTAAGTTGTTTTGTGGAATTCAGTATTGCCGGTTTAGTCATAGGGTCCATGAACAAGTAAAAATTTAAGTCGTTTTATACTTTTTTATATTAGTTTTTTTAGTATTAGTTTCCTTCTCTACGTCAGCCTTGGTTTCAATGGCGTTTTTATCCACGCCATCCTTTGCCACGTTCAGTGCTTTACATGAATTAGGATCACCCTTTTTGCACTGATCTTCTACTAATTTTTTTTGGAGTCTAACGCATTCCGGCCCATTATTTAATTTCCCATTTATTACTGCGCAGGCAACGGACATGTCCCTCATATCAGCCTTATCCTCTGCATATACAAAAGCAAAAGATAAAGAGAAAACCAAAATAATTAAAAAAAGCTTAATCACCCTGACCTCCCTTAAGTCCGTATCCAGGCTCAGCTCCTAGTTTCTCTCTAATTTTATCTGAGTCAATGTTTTTCCTGTTATCAAATATATTGTTCAAAAAAGCGGCCAATCTCACTCCGGCCCGTCTTAACCTGTTATTCAATACCTCTATATTATCAAAGTTGTACTTATGACCCAGGTTGTATGTTTTTTTACCGTTTTCATCTTTAAGCCCGGCATATATTTTTTCTCTTTCCTGCATACCTTCATTTACCCAATCTATGATGCTGGATTTTTCCCATTTTTTTGCATCTGCGCTGTTAATATGATCTATAAAAGCGGTATATTCCGTATAACTCAGTTTTTGAAACTCTATAAGATTTTCATCCCAAACCTTATGAAGATTGGTGTTTTTATCGAACCATTTAAGATTAATTTTATGTCCACCGGCATCTTCCGATTTGCCGACATGAAGAGGCTGATGAATATCTCCTATTAAATGGATTAAGAATGGATTAAGAATCTAAGTGCCGATTTTTTATCCTGTTTTGAAACTCATTTATCCCTTAATACGTCCTAATAATAAATAATAGATTTTACTGTGTCCCCCTGTGGATTCTTATTTGATGTCCAATAATCCTGCCCATCCTGTATATTCACATAATGATATGTCTTGGAAAAATCCCAGTTGGGGGCAGCTTTTATAAGATCCATCCAGGTACTGGCTTGCGGCATGGATTCTTGTCCAAGAATTTGTTTGACTGCCTTTTTGGCAATGGGAGAAAGCCGCTTTTCAGCCATAGCGGCCACTATTCTGTGTCCATTCTCTCCCCATGAGAAGCCCTTTGAGGGGATCATTATTATCAATAAAACCAGAATAAAAAGCTTGTATTTGGGTGCCATTTTAGCCTCCACAATATCTTTATAAGTTTCTTCTTAACAAAAGCAAAGACTTTGTTAGAGTACACCCCTATGTCATATAAAAAAGTAATACTAAAGAAAGGCCGAGAAGTGCCTGTAAAGAACCATCATCACTGGATATTTTCCGGTGCTGTTGAAAACATTCCCGATTATGAAAACGGTGAAATCCTTGCTGTGTATAGTTTTGATAATCACTTCCTAGGGCATGCCTATTTTAACAAAACCACAGACATCGCAGGAAGAATGATAAATTTTGATGATTCAGATCCCGTTGAGTCTTTAAAACAGAACATATTGGAAGCCATAAAATTTAGAGAAGGTTTTTTTGACAAGAGCACAAACTGTTTCAGGCTTATAAACGGAGAAGGCGATGCGGTTCCCGGTCTTATTGTGGACAAATACAATGACGTATTGGTGGTTCAGATATCAACATGGGGAATAGAAAAATTAAAACAAGAAGTTTTAACGATCTTAAAAGATTTTTATAAAGATAAAATTTCATCTATCTACGAAAGGTCGGATATATCCTCCAGAAAAAGAGAAGGACTACAAAACGTTAGGGGCTTTTTATTTGGGCAGGAGAAGGATCTCATACAGGAAAAGGGGCATGTAGAAGTATTAGAGAACGGGATAAAATTCGACGTAGATTTTATTAACGGTCAAAAGACCGGCCTTTTTATGGATATGAGAGAAATGAGACGCCTTGTGATGGACATCTCTAATAAAAAAAGAGTTCTAAACTGCTTTTGTTATACCGGTGCATTTTCTCTTTATGCACTAAAAGGCGGAGCAAAATCTGTTACATCCGTAGATATTTCTAAGGATGCAATAGAGGCTGTAAAGATAAATTTTGAATTAAATAAATTTAACAATGAAAAGAATCCGGCTATATCTGAGGATGTCTTTGATTTCCTGAGAAAAGAATCTTTGGATTACGATCTTATAATCCTGGATCCGCCTGCATTTGCAAAAAAGAAGAGTGATCTGGATAACGCCAAGAAAGCATATTACGAAATAAACAAGACTGCGTTCTCTAAAATGCCCGGTCACAGCATGTTACTAACCTGTTCCTGTTCCTACCACATAGACGAGCTGACTTTTGAAAGGATCATCGCCAAAGCTGCAAAAGATGCTGGAAGAAATATAAAGATAGCAAGTAAACACCGTCTTACACCCGATCATCCGATAAACATCTATCATCCTGAGTTGGACTATCTTAAAAGCATGCTTATATACGTGGTATAATATAAACAGAGGTAATTATGGTTTATTTGTTAATTGGTATCATTATCGGCGCCGGTTTTGTCTATCTTGTATATAGAGAAAAAACAAAATCCCTGACCGATAAATTAAAATATATAAGCAGCGCGGAAGAAAGTTTAAAGAATACATTTAAGGCCTTGTCTTCCGATGCGCTAAAATCCAATAATGAAAATTTTATGGGCATAGCTACAAGTGAACTGGAAAAACGCCAGACAGCGATAGATCACCTTGTAAAACCATTAAAAGAAGTTTTGGAAAAACTGGATCTAAAGATAAATGACATAGAAAAAGAGAGAAAAGGTACTCAGGATGTTCTTAAAAATGAAATAACCAAATTGTTTGCCTTGGGTGATAACCTGAAAAAAGAGACGGGAAATCTTGTAACAGCTTTAAGAAGACCCCATGTCCGTGGACGATGGGGAGAGCTTCAACTTAAAAGAGTAGTGGAGCTTGCCGGTATGCAGGAATTCTGTGATTTTGAGCTTCAGCAAACCGTTACAGATGATAAAGATAACAGACTACGCCCTGATATGGTTATAAAACTTCCGTCCGGCAGGCAGATAGTCGTAGATTCCAAGGTACCGCTGGATTCTTATCTGGACGCTATATCTGAATCTGATCCTGTTGCTCAGGAAGCAAAACTAAAACATCATGCCGTTCAGGTAAGGGCAAGAATAGACGAGCTGAAAAAGAAGGAATATTGGAACCAGTTTGAACATTCTCCGGATTTTGTTGTGCTGTTCTTACCGGGAGAGAATCTCTTTAGTTCTGCTCTGGATTATGACCCTACACTAATAGAGCTTGCTTAAAGCCGTAGCTTATGGATGGAAACAAGAGACGCTGGAAGAAAATGCCAATAAGATTGCAATACTGGGCAGTGAACTATATGAAAGACTCTGTAGTATGGGTGAACATTTTGAGGGATTGGGTAATGAATTAAATTCCGCAGTAAAAAAATATAACGATACACTATCATCATTGGAAAGCCGTGTGTACGTTTCTGCAAGAAAACTTAAAGAGATGGGTGTTTCCAGCGCCAAAGATAAAGAATTACCGGACCCAGAAAGTGTAAATGAGGTTGCGAGAAAAGCCAGGAAGCTTGAGCTTTAAATATAGTAGGAGGTAACATGAAATACACACAACTCTTATTGGTATGCTGCTCTTTGTTTCTATTTGCTTGCCTTGGCAGCAGTAGTAGTGGTGGTGGAGATAGTCAATCTTCTTTACCTGCAACAATCACTAGCTTGGAGTTTAACCTTGGCATTGTAGCAACAACCACTATTTCGAACATGACCAAACCGACTTCTGGTACAACAGGCAATGTAATTCTTAACAAGCTTAATGGTGTTTACTCAGGAACAGCCTCTTTTAGCCATTTTGGCAATACTGCTTCCTGTGAATTAAATTTAATCCTTACAGCATCTCAATCAAGCACATTAGACGGATATTTAACCAGCTCAAAATATTGCACATATGAGAAGGACACCTGGGTTGAGGATGTTGATTACGGCAAGAGCAATGTTACAGTAAACGCGACAGTACCAGTTATCTATAGGAACAAACCTTCTAATGCAGGTAATTATCTCTGTACTGGTGGTTCAGATATTTATGGTTACATAAAAAGGTTTTTATCAGCGCACTCGGATATATCGACCTGTCCATCAGATTGGACAAAACTGTTTGACTAATTAATAGTAATCGCTATCCGCTATGATTTTTTATTTAAATAAGTTCAGCTATTTTAAATAATTTTATCCAATCCTGATAATCGTATGTCTTAGGTCTTTTTGGTGCATGAAGAGGACGCATAATTTTTATTTCCTCTCCAGCTGTTTTAGCAATTGACCATTCTTTCTTATTAGGATCGTACTGTCTTACCATAGTTATCTGACTATAGTTGTCTTCAGTTTGAGACCCTACATAAATGGTCTTGTCTTTGTAATATATGTAAACGGAATCAATACTATTTTTAAGTTCTTGTGGATCATCACCCACAGGAATTCTTGAGAGATATTCTTTCTCTTTATTCTCCACATTATATCTAAATACAGCTATCTTTGATTCCTGACTTCTCTTATAGGCGACATATATATCTTTATCATTTACAAATAAAGATTTGCTGGTCCACCAACCATCCGCAGATTGATCTTCTAATTCAGAGATATTATCCCATTCTCTGGAAGAATTATTATATTTCATAACCTTAAAAGTATTTGATTGAACATCGTTAATATTAATAATTGTAAAAGCTATGTATGGAACCCCTTCAGAGACATAAAGACTTACCTCTCTTGTCTGTTCTGCGATAGGAGAAGCTTTACCCACAGGGGACCATGTTTTGTCTCCTATTTTTTGTTTTTTCACGAAAAGTTGATACATGTGTTGCGGATTGTAATCAACTCCACCTATGTATGCTATGTACTTCTCATTTTCATAGCTCAAGCAAACATAATCACGTGATCCGTTAAAATCACTAATAGTGGAGGTATTGCATGTCGCCGGTTTTGGTGCTGATGCTTCTGCCAAAGATATTGGTAGAAAAGCCAAGGTTAAAGTTAAACATAAAATAAATCTCATCATTTTAAAACTCCTGTCTTATTTATATAACATTTTAATCAAGAGGTTGTGTAGTTAATTATATGCAATATTAATACCATGCAATAAATTTATAAAACCCATATAAAAACAAATAGTTATAGAATCAAACACCATTGAAAATGTCTATTTTTTATGCACCTGCTATGAAACCATAACAATATGTTCTATTTATTAATATTTACACTTACTCCATCCATCGGGACAACCATAGGCGTGAACTATATTAACATATTTTGATCTTGAGATCTCACCCGGGCTTATACCCATTCCGCCTTCGGGCGCTTTGATCTTTATGTCTCTAAAATATTGAAGCCAGACTTCCTTTGTTTTATTAGTGCCAGGCTCTTTAAAGGTCATTGGTTTTAATTCAAAGATAGGTTTATTGTTTTCATCCCTAAAAGCATCATAAACCAGTTCGGAACAGAAATATTTATTATCAGATATATCAAAATTAAAACCCGTGTCATATTTAGCCCCGATTACAGATCTGGCTTTTTCTATAGCTTTATCCAATAATTTTTCATCTAAATTAACCCTTCCTACTAAAACCTTTGGTTTGCCTTTTTTGTCTGAGCTCCTCAGAATAAAATCTTTAAATCTAACTTCTTCAACTCCATTAACAAATGCTTCTATAACATATACATTACCTTTTTCGACCCTGCTTACTACTCCCACATGTGAAAGTCTTGCACCATCCAGGCCGGGAGTAGCCAGTTCTATGGCATCACACACAGGTCCGCAATCAAGATCCTGGAATAATAGATCACCTTTTTTTAATTTAAAATCTTTTTCTTTAGTGCAGGATACTAAGAACAGAATAACTAGTAATGGATAAAAACTTTTACTTTTTAACATATTTTCCCCTTTTTAAAAAATATATTATTATTCAAATTTTTTAATTAATTCGAGATTCTTGTCCATTACCCTCATTAACTCTTTAGCCTGAAATACCCATTCGTCTCTTTCTATTCTTCCCGGAAAATATTTAATAAGGTCGGTGGCCCTTGTTATGTCTTCCTTTTTAAAATTAGCGACCTGTTTTATTGTATAAACACCTATTTGATGCAATTTCTTCTCTATAAACGGACCGATACCTCTTATTTGTTTTAAATCTTCCTTTTCCGATATAGAAGCTTTCCCGATACTATCAAGTAATAATCGTTTCTTTTTCTCAAATTCGTCTTCTTTTGCTTCCAGTTTTTTCCGGCCTGTTTCAATTATTTTCTGATTTGACTGAAATTTGATCTTTTCATTTTCGCTTTTGAGTATTTGGTTATTAAGCAACGCAAGATCCAGCTCTTTCACCACTTTTTCTCTTTCTACCCTCAGTTTTTGAAGATTCTGCCTGGCTTCTTTTAATTCACCGGAATATCTTTGTTTCTCCATTTGAAAATCATGTTTTGTACTTCTTACTTCTTCAATATATTTTTGTTTTTCTTCAATTATATCTTCTCTTATTTTTCTTTCCTGATCTTTTACATAGTCGTTATCATTTTTTAGTTTCTGAATTTGTTTATTTAGATCTTTCGCTTCATTTTCAAGTTTCTCATTAATAGCGTTTAATCTTTTTATCTCTTCTTTATGATGCCCAATACTCATCATCGGTTTTTGCCTTTCAGTTTGAATCTGTTCTTTTAATTTTTCGTTCTCTTTTTTTAGCAGTTTATACTCCACCATTAATTTATTATTATCTTCTGTAAGTAGTTTATAACTAAAATTAATTTTGTCCTTTTCACTTTTATATCTCTTGCATTCATCCTGATATAAAAGAAGATCCTCGTTAAGTTCATCAATTTTTCTATTTAAGATCATTTTCTGTATCTTGTGATAAAACCAGATCATTGCAGCCCCGATAATAAAAGACACCGTGAGCATAAATATTATTTCAACGGTTGCCGCCGCTTTGTCTGATACGCCTTTGGTAAGCAGATTAATTATCTGTTCCACTCCAAATCCCCCTAAGTTTACAAAGAAAGAATGATTATTTTACTACCATTTCAACTCTTCTATTAAACATTCTTCCTTCTTGAGTATCATTAGATACATTAGGTTCGTCGTCCCCCTTGGATGTTATCATAATCCTGTCCTCAGGGACTCCGCGTGTGATCATATCTTTTTTTACAGAATTAGCTCTTCTCAATCCAAGTTCATAATTATCCTTTGCCTCAGCTTCACTTGTGTAGCCTGTTATATAAAGTTTGGTGTTTTTATTTTTTTCAAGATAATTTACGGCTATCCTGGATGAAGATATAAGATCATCAACATTTTTTACAGAATCCATCTCAAAAATAAAATATATAGTGGGGAGTTTTTCCTCCAGTTTTACGTCCGGAATTATCTTTTGTTGAGGAATTTTTGCCGGTATTATTTTTTCCTGCGGAAGTGATGATACTATTTGTTTGGGTTTTAGTTCTTTACATAAATCCTTTATGCCACAAACATACCAATATGTTGAAATAACAAGCCAAACCAAAAACACCAAGACACCAAGAAGAATCTGTTTCATCAAGTATATATTTAATACATTATCGACCAAATGAAAAGCAAAAAATCCAGTATTAATCTCCAGCTTTTATCCCTTTTTCAAGCACTGCAATCCTGTTCCCATAAAAGCCAGTTATTTTAAAATCGAAGAGAACAGAAAGGTATTTAATGGTTTGTTTGTTGTATATAGAGGTATGTGTAAAATCCGTAAGATAGTGCCATGTACTAAAATCCGTTTTTGCATTCCATCTATTCGTACCAATAACCAAGAATCCTTTATTTTTTAGAAATCCAAAAAGTTTTTTAAACTCATAAACAGGTTTGTAAAAATGTTCTATTACCTCATTACACGTTATTAAATCATATTTTTTTTCTTTCATTTCAGGATAGAAACACGGATCATAACTCTCCATATTATAGCCTTTCCCCTTAAATATAATTTCCATACCCTTTGTAGAGCCACAGCCGTAGTCAAGGCATTCAGATTTTTTATTTACAAGATCAAAACAAGGCAATGCAAGTTCCATTAAAAATTTTCTATACCCCATATCAAGTAAATTATTGTTGTGTAGTTTATATCTGTTTTCATAATCTTCAGGCGCAGGATGTTTAGAAGGATCCATAAATATCAATCGGCAGACATTACAAATAAAGTAATCCGCCTTGTTTCTTGAAAAATGTTTTTTTACATCGTCAGAATTGCACAAAGTGCATTTCATAGAACACCCTGTTATTAAAACGTACCGGCTGTTACCATCACTATCGTACAGGCAAAGACGACTTCAATACCTTGTGCCTCGGCTTTTTTCTTTAAATCATAATTTTCTGCGCCGGGATTAAATATTATTCTTTTAGGTTTAAGACCTAGTATATCCGCAGACATGTTGTCAGACACCTCTTTATTTACGTAAACAGTGACCGTATGTATTGTTTCCCTGATGTCAGAAAGATTATGGTGAACAGGAATGCCATAAACCTCTTTAATTATTTTGTGTACAGGTATGACATTATATCCTTTTTCTTTAAGACGCCTTACAGCTATATTTGAGTATCTATCTTCTTTATTTGAAGCACCAAGAACTACTACATTCATAATTCCTCCTTAACTCTTCTAAATAAAGAATATGGAATTATTTTTTCTTGGATTATTATTTCATCACCATTCTGAACTACGTCCATTCGTGTTCCATCTTTCCTTGTTAACGGGGTGGGCATTTGTATTTCTTTTATTATTCCGCCTGGGGTTAAAACTTCAAGTTTGTCCCCCGCAAATATTCTGTTCCTGATCTTTAATATTGTTCCCTCTTTGGTGTTTTCCGAATAAATAGCTACAAAAGTAGATGTTGAATGAGTATTGTTTTCCTCCTGACTGTAATCTTCGGGTTTTACGCCTCCTTTAATAAAGCCGTAGGAGTATCCCCTGTTACTTACCCTTGAAAGCAGTCTAAATCCCTCATCAACGGAAATGTTCTCCCCATCCATTATTCTTCTGTATAGAGAAACTACCGATGCTATATAATGAATAGTCTTCATCCTGCCTTCTATTTTAAAAGAATTAACTCCGGAATTCATAAGCTCTTTTACAAAAGGAAACAGTGCAAGATCCTTGCTGTTGAAAAAATAGGATCCCCTATTATCTTCAAAGATCGGATAATATTGACCGTCTCTGGTCTCTTCCACAAGAGCATATTTCCATCTGCAGGGATGAGTACATTCACCCCTGTTTGCCTTTCTGCCCGTCATATAATCGCTTATTGCACACCTGCCGGAATATGAAAAACAAACAGCTCCATGTATAAAGACTTCAGTCTCCACTTCACTCTTTAAGTTCTTCTGTATCTCTTTTATCTGTTCAAAAGAGAGTTCTCTGGCTAGGTTTACCCTTTTTGCTCCAAGTTCCTTATATGCCAGCACCGTCTGATAACTCATCGTGTTGGCCTGAGTACTTATGTGTATTGGAGTCTTTATTTTGTTCTTTTTTAACAATGATAAGAGCCCAAGATCAGAAACTATTAAAGCATCCGTCTCAATGTCTTCAAGATTTCTTGCTGTCTTGATTATTTCGTCATATTCATTGGAATAAGGATAGATATTCAACGTAATATATCCCTTTTTACCTTTCTGATGAAGCAGCTTTATCGCCTTATCTGCCTCTTCAATATCAAAATTTCCTGCAAAGCTTCTTAGAGAAAAATCTTTCATGCCAAAGTATACAGCATCTGCGCCATATGCTATTGCCCATTCCAGTTTTTCCATATCTCCCGCAGGAGCCAGAAGTTCCGTCATTGCTACCCCTTAAACACTTATATATTAAAAGTCAAAAGTTCTTTCAATATTTTACCGGTATGAGAACTTTTACTTTCTGTTATCTCTTTTGGCGTTCCCTCTACTATTATTTTACCGCCATTATCTCCTGCTTCCGGTCCAAGATCTATTATATAGTCGGCATGTTTAACCAGGTCCATGTTATGCTCTATTACTACCAGAGAATTTCCCTCGTCCACAAGTTTTTGAAGCACTACAAGCAGTTTTTCCACTTCCTGGGGATGAAGTCCGGTCGTAGGTTCATCCATTATATATAACACATGAGATTTCCTTTTTTTGTTACTCTCGGTCAAAAGTTCTTTACATATTTTAAGACGCTGAGACTCTCCCCCGGAAAGTGTTGAAGCAGGCTGACCTATAACGAGATAATCAAGGCCTACGTCTATCAAAAGCTTTAACATTTCCCTCAATGGTTGGGAGGATATGAAAAAATCGTAAGCTTCCTCCACGGTCATAGCTAAAACTTCATTAATATTTTTCCCTTTATAGGTTACATCAAGTATTTCTTTCTTATACCTTGTTCCGCTGCACGCCTCGCATCTTATATATATATCCGCCATGAATTGCATATCTACGCTTATATATCCTTCTCCACCACAAACAGAACACTGACCATGTTTAACATTGAATGAAAAATTAGAAGAGGTATATCCCCTGCTCTTGGCAAGCGGGGTTTGCGCAAAGAGTTCTCTTATATGATCAAATCCTGATATAAACGTTATCGGAGTTGAGCGCTGTGATCTGCCCAGGACGTCCTGATTTATAAGCATTACACTTTTAATATTTTCTATACCATCCATACTACTGTAATTTATCTGGTGCCCATTTTGTTGTTCACCCTGATCTTCACTTTCCGATAGATCTTCAGATTTAAAATCAAAGTATTTTTTTAACACCGGATACAGTGACTTTGTTACAAGAGAACTCTTACCGCTGCCGGATACTCCGGTAACACAGACAAATCTGTTTAACGGTAGTTTTAGTGTAATATTTTTAAGATTATTTTCTTTAATATTTTTTATTGTTAAAAAATGAGTTGCTGAGCCTACTCTTCTTTTTACGTCTTCATGTATTTTTTGTTTTGATCTTATATATTCAGAGGTCAATGTCTTTGCATCAGAAAGAAATTTTTGCATAGATCCGCTAAAAACGACCTGTCCGCCTTTGATTCCACTTTGAGGACCAAGTTCTATCACATGGTCGCAGGATTTTATTACATCATAATCGTGTTCGACAATTATAACTATGTTTCCGTTGTCCCTTATTTTTTTAATTATACCTGTTAACCTGCCTACATCCCTCGGATGAAGACCGATTGTCGGTTCATCCAAAACATATATTGTATCTACAAGAGAAGATCCGAGCTGATTGGCAAGGTTTATTCTTTGAGCCTCACCATTGGACAGAGTTTTAGCCAGTCTGTTCAGGGTCAGATATCCAAGACCTATCTCTGTGATAAAAGACGTTCTCTGGAAAAGCTGTTTCATTATTTCTTTTGATACACCAGCCTCGTATTCGGTAAGTTTAAGATCTCCAAGCCACTTATAAAACTCATTTATACACATCCGGTTAAGTTCAGATATGTTCTTGCCGCCGACCCTTACATATAAAGCCTGAGGGACAAGCCTACTGCCTTTACAGATGTCACACGTGTAAGCGCTTTTATACTTATTCAGAAGTACTCTTATATAAACCTTGTATTTTTTCCTTTCGAGTTCTTTAAATATTTTATTAAAACCATAAAATTTATTTTTACCCTTACCTCCACCTTAGTATAAATAATGTTTCTCTTTTGCCGTAAGTTTGTTGAAAGGTTTATTAACGTCAACGTTCTTGTCTCTCATAAAATTTATCATTGAATAGAAAATATGTCTAAGACTCGGCTTATTGAACATCTCAATCGCGCCGGCAAACAGGGATTTATTGGGATCCGGGACCAGTTTTTTCTCATCAACTCTCAGGATATTTCCAAAGCCCTTGCATTCGGGACACGCTCCTATAGGACTGTCGAAAGAGAATAATCTTGGATCCAGGTCATCGAATTTTATCCTGCATGTTGGGCATATAGTATCAAATATAAAAGTTTTATACTCGTTATCATCGACTGAATATATCACGCATTCTTTTTTACCAAGAAAAGTAACTCTCTCCACCGCTTCCCATATCCTGTTCATCTCACTCTCTGAAACTTTGAACCTGTCATATACAACATAATATTCAGGGGGAAGCTCGATCTGTCCTTCGCTAAGGTCAAACATCTCGCCGTTCACAAGCACTCTTACAAATCCGGACATTATGAGATCCTGCGGAGAACCACTGAACCTAAATAGTATATATATCCTCTTATCCTGATAACTTTTTAATAGTTCACTGACAACATCTTCAACGGTGTAACGTCTGACCTCTGTCTTGCAGTTGGGACAGTATGTTACTCCTATTTTTGAGTATAAGAGTTTAAGGTAGTCATATATCTCTGTAATTGTGGCAACGGTGCCTCTTGAACCTTTTATCCTGTTTCTCTGTTCAACCGCAACGGTAGGGGAGATATTCTCTATGGATTCAACATCGGGTTTATCTATCCTCTCAAGGAACTGTCTGGCATATGATGAAAGGGATTCTATGTACCTGCGCTGGCCTTCCGCATAGATAGTATCAAAAACCAGAGATGATTTTCCTGATCCGCTTGGACCTACAACAACGGTTGTCATGTCCGATGGGATAGTCACATCTATGGACTTAAGATTATTCTCGCGAGCACCTTTTATGATAAGATCAGCCATGGTATTAAAGGGGCATTAAGCCCCCATTACTATAGTCACACGCCTTTTGTATGTAAACAGGAGTTTTGCTGACGTTGCTCGTCAATTCCTTTATCTACATATTCCCTGCCGGAGGCATCAAACCTTTTGGGTTTAGGCTCTTTTTTCCATTCTTCTATAGGTATTATTTTATTATCTGTTTCTCTGTTAACAAGTTCACAATATAAATTTCTATCGCTTTTATTATCAATGGTGAAAATATTCATATGAGTCACCGGGGGCACTGGCTTGTCTTTTCTTTGTTTTTTGTCTTGTTTATTTTTGGCCATTGCACTTAATCCCAATGCTCCACACCCAAAAACAGCTGATCGCTCTTTATTATTATAATCTTCTGATGATCTGGACCCCAAAGTCGTTACATAGCGATACGGTACTTCCTTGGTCTCAACTTTCATATATTTTACTTTTCCGCAACCATTCTCTACTATGATATAATTTTCATCTGCAAAGAGGGGAAAGGAGATAAAGACTACTAGCAATAAGTATTTCATTGGGATAGTACCTCCTAACAGCACATATAAGGCTGTTAATAATTCTCCCTAAAAAATTGTGTCTCGTCAGCATCCTCTACTTTTACCTCTCCCTCTACCTGTTTTGGTTCCGTTCCGTCCTTAAACGGCATGTTGAGTATCTTTTGGGAAAAACGGGAGGCAACTTTTCCGGTCTTGCCGTCTATCTTCATGAATTTTATCCCATCAGGCTGATCAAAATCATAAACCTTATAGTTCTTAACAGCCAAATCCTACCCAGACTCCGGTAATAATACTCGGTGTATAACCTATGAACCATGCGTCGGTATAGCTATTGGATGTTCCGGTCTTACCGGCAACAGGGATACCAAGTGCGGATCCTACTTTTGCTCCGGTCCCGCGGGTTGCAGCTTCTTTTAATAGATAGTTCATTATATATGCAGTCTGTGGAGGAATAACATATCCGGGAGGCGGAAGTTCCGCTATGGGTTTCCCGTTTGCATCCGTTGTAGCAATCGTGGTTGCGCCGTTATTCTGCTGAGTATTTTGAGCTTCCGGAAGTTTTTCTTCTTTTGGCTCACGTTTCTCGTCTATCTCTTTCTGCTCATCTATGCTGTAAGAAAGCACGGCATCAACCGGCTTATTAGGATCATACTGTTCGACTATGTTTCCTTTTCTGTCCTCTATTTTATAAATAAAGAACGGAGTGATCCTTTTGCCGCCAGTTGCAAATACCCCGAATGCCTTCATCATTTCCCACAGTGATACCGCTGTAGAACCAAGCCCCAAGGATAGATCGTCCGGCATTTTTGATTTTATTCCCATACGTTTTGCGTATTCAATAACATAGGAAGGTTTTATATCCTGAAGTATTTTGGTGGTAGGAATGTTTCTTGAAAATATTATGGCATCTCTGAGTATTGTATCGCCGTAGAATTGCTCTGAATAGTTTGAAGGTTTCCATGTTTCATCGGCCGTTTCGTCTCCACCGTGCCCTGTTAAATTCACTTGCCGCATAATCGTATCCACCGACCATTGCGTTTATGGAACCATCCGCGATATTAAAGGAGAGTAATGATGCCTCAACAAGAGGTTTCTGCTCTATTGCAAAGATCCCGGGACGTGCAAGAGATACATAAATGACATCCCCGCGTCTTAGTATGGCAGAATTAAGTTTTCCTCCGGAATAAACCCAAGAGTACCCATCTCTTTTTATTACACCCGGTGTATTACCTACAGTTATTTTTACTTCCTGATTTTTTTCATTTATACCAAGTACGATCGCCTTATAATCCTTGCCTCTGTCCAGTGGTGTTGCCTGTTCATTTATCTCTGCTTTTGATTTGTCTTTTTTTGTCTCAACAGTAAACATTTTCGTTTTTATCTTGAATTCCTGCCATTGCTCCGGAAAGTAAATATATTCTCTTACAGAATCTATAATTTCTTTGTGTATGTTCAACATCTCTTTTTTTATGGCTTCATCGTTGGAGAGGTGTGCTATAGGTCCTCTGAAACCCTGTTTTTTATCCAGGTTTTTAAGTCCCTGTTTAATAGATTCCTGTGCTATTTTTTGAAGATTGGAATCAAGCGTTGTGTATACTTTAAAGCCTTCATCCAAAACTTTATCCGCACCGTAACGGGCAAAAAGATAACGTCTTACAAATTCAGTAAAGTATGGAGCATTCTCCAGATTAATATCCATGTTCTTATAAAGTTTTAATCTTTCATTTGCCGATTTTTCTGCAGCATCCTTTGTTATGTAACCTTCCTCGACCATTCTTGACAAAACATACATCTGTCTTTCTTTTGCCTTATCTGAGTTTGTATACGGAGACCATTTTGAAGGAGCCTGTGGTAATCCGGCAAGAAGGGCGGCTTCCGCAAGGGTCAGTTGATTCACATCCTTGTTAAAGTAAAGATGCGCGGCTGCCTGTACTCCATAAGCATTGTGACCAAGATATATCTGGTTCAAATACAGGAATAAAATTTCTTCTTTGCTCAGGTGAGCCTCTATTTTACTTGCAAGAATTGCTTCTTTTATTTTTCTCGATATTTTTTTCTCCGAGGTTAATAACAAGCTTCTGGCAACCTGCTGGGTTATAGTGCTGCCACCTTGAGAGAATTTTCCGCTCTTAAAGTTTGCCACCATCGCTCTGAATATACCCGTAAAATCCAGTCCCTTATGTTCAAAGAACCTGCTGTCCTCAGATGATATAAACGCCTGTATGACAGTTACCGGTATTTTATTGTACGGAATGATCTCTCTTTTTTCCCTGTAGAATTCACCTACCGTCGTACCTTTCTTATCAATGACCTCCGCCACAACCTTTGGATTATAGTCAGTCACCTGTATAATATGCGGAAGGCTTCTTGAATAATGAAGATATACTCCCATTCCTATCAACGCGGAAAAAATACAGATAAAAACCATTGATAACAAAAAGAATTTAAGCGTTAAAAATACAGTCTTCAATTACATCACTCTCCTGTTTTGTCAATTATCAGGGCTTCTATTTTCTTCTCTAAAGACTTGAGCTTGGATATATCGCCGCCGCCACCCTGAGCAAAATCAGCGGTTCCGCCGCCTTTGGCCCCTGCTTCTGCTGAAATGATCTTCATGATCTCATTTGCCATAATTTTTGAAGTTAAAGATTTTGATACGGCGGTTACAACTGAGATTTTATTTTCAGAATCGGCATAGATCACCATTGCCACGTTATTTAATTGATTTTTTATGTATTCTGCGCTTTCTCTTAATTCCTTTGCACCAAGTTCTCCAAGCTGTGCATAAATAAATTTTACGCTTTTTATAGATTTTGCGTTTTTTATCAGTTCATCTATTATATTTTTGGCTGATCCCGATTTTATTTTTTCAATTTCTTTTCTCAGAGTCTTATTTTCATCAAGTTCTCTAATTATTTTATCCACAAATTCTTCTCTTGTTGATTTCGTTTTATTTATTAGAGATAAAATGAGACCTGAATCACCTGCTAATGATTTGTATGCTTCAATAGATGTCGTAGCTTCAATTCTTCTAAATCCTGAACCAATACTAAATTCACTCTCTATTATAAACACTCCTATCTCAGATGTATTCTTAACATGGGTACCACCACAAAGTTCCGTACTATAATTTCCTACATGGACTACTCTTACTTTTTCATCATACTTTTCATCAAAGAGAGCAATTGCTCCGCTTTTTACAGCATCTTTGTAATTCATAATCTCTGTAATTACATCATCAGAAGCAAGGATGAGTTCATTAAATTCAGTTTCTATTTTGCATATCACATCATGAGGAATTGCTTCATAGTGGTTAAAATCAAAGCTAAACATGTCTGAATCTACACTGGAGCCTGATTGTTTTATATGAGACCCTAGATGTTTCCTCAAGAGATAATGAAGTATATGTGTGGCCGTATGATTTCTCTTTATCAGATTTCTTCGTCTGGAATCGATCTCAAGATCATATTCTTTCCCGGCATCTATTTTTGAATTGGCCTTTATCATATGGAGATATACGCCGTTCAGTGGTTTTATTACTCCGGTAACCTGGCCCACAGATGTAGAACCGGATTTGATCAAACCGGCATCGCATGACTGACCACCGGATTCCGCATAGAATGGAGTTTTATTAAATATTAATATCGCATTGTCCCCGGAAGATATGTTAGGAACAAATTCATTGTTTTTAATTATGTATAAACATTTTGCCTTGGATGACGTTGAATCATAACCCGTAAATTCCGTCGGCTTTATGTTTTTTGCTTTAATCTCCTTACTCAAAAGATCCTGATCAAAACTCATTTCTTTTTTGGATGAAAAAGACGAACCTTTTCTAGCCATATCTTTTTGCCTCTCCATTTCTTTATTAAATCCGTCTCTATCTACGGTGACACCTCTTTCTTTACAAAGCATTTCCGTCAGATCAAGAGGGAAACCATAAGTATCATAGAGTTTAAAAGCGATATCTCCATTAAGTGTTTTTCCGGAACCGACCAAAGAGATCTCTTTTTCCAGTATCAAAAGCCCCTTATCAAGGGTTTCAAAGAACTTTTCTTCTTCTATCTTTACAACCTTTTCTATCTCTTTTCTGGTCTTAATAAGTTCGGGGTATGCATCACCCATAATATCAGCGACCTTGCCTATCTTTTTATAAAGGAATGGAGATTCAAAGCCTATGATCTTTCCGTGGCGTATGGCACGTCTTATTATTCTCCTCAGGACATATCCGGCACCCTCGTTGGAAGGGAGACATCCATCGCTGATAAGAAAAGCAATGCTCCTAAGATGATCGGCTATTACATTGTATGAGCTTTCAACTTTTTTATTTGTAAGAGGAATACTCGCCTCTTTTTCTATTTCTTTTTTCAACTCCTTGAACAGATCTATATCGTAGTTACTGGCTACTCCCTGCATAACAGCAGAAAGGCGTTCAAGTCCGGCACCGGTATCTATGCTCGGCTTTGGGAGCTTTGTAAGTTTTCCCTTTTCATCCCTGTTAAATTGCATAAAGACCAGATTCCATATTTCAACGAATCTGTCGCAATCACAGCCTATGGTGCATTTAGGTTTTTTACAGCCGTGTCCCGTACCATGATCATAAAATATTTCTGAACAAGGTCCGCACGGGCCGGTATCGCCCATGGACCAGAAATTATCTTTTTCTCCCATCCGGAATATTTTTTCCTTTGGAATTCCAATATCTTTTAACCAGATATCATAAGCTTCATCATCTTCTTTAAAAACGCTCACATATAACCTATCAACGGGGATCTTGTATTCTTTTGTAAGCAGTTCCCATGAAAAACGTATTGCGTCCTTTTTAAAATAGTCTCCAAAGGAAAAATTACCCAGCATCTCAAAAAAGGTATGATGCCTATATGTAAAACCCACATTCTCAAGATCGTTGTGTTTTCCGCCGGCCCTTAGACATTTTTGACAGGACACCGCACGTTTGTAATTTCTTACATCCTCGCCAATGAACACATCCTTAAACTGGTTCATCCCGGCGTTAGTAAACAGTAGTGTAGGATCCTTTCTTGGTATTAAGCCTGAGCTTGGAACTATAGTGTGGCCGTTTTTTTCAAAATATTTAAGAAAGACCTTACGCACTTCATCAATCTTCACCCTCCAAACCTCCCGAGCCGGAACTTTTGAATACTTCCCTAATTATATCGCCAGTAAATCCCCTTCTGATAAAAAAATCCAGAGCTTTTTTGATACCTTTTGGGTCTTTCAGGTTGAATCTTCTCTTGTTTAGTAGGTATCTTATATGCTCTCTCTCCTCCTTTTCAAGGGAAATCGCCCAGGTCATTTCCCTGGCTGTTGATTCTTTCAGCCCCTTTGCCACAAGGCGTCTTACTATCTCGTATTTTCCAAATCTTTTACGCCTTAGTTCCTCAATATACAAAAGGGCGTGGTCTCTGTCGTCCAGATAACCACGCCTTTCAAAATCGTCGAGTACTTTTTCTATTAATTCTTCCGAATAACCTTTTTTTAAGAGCTTGTTCTCAAGTTCTTTTTTAAAATGCGGTCTTTTTGCCAAAAGGTCCGCGGCTTTTTTAGCTATTACAGATAATTCT
>JAPLFT010000271.1 GCA_026390535.1 Pseudomonadota bacterium | reverse complement strand
TTGACAGCGAAGATAAACAATTTGGTTATATAGTGGACTACAAAGATCTCTTTAAGAAAGTTGAGGATGCGGTTTCTGTTTATACGTCAGAACTAGATTATGACAATTTTAAAAAGAGTGATGTAGATGTCCTTCTTAAAGATCGCCTCACAAAAGGCAAAGAACGATTGGATGAAACACTAGAGGCAGTTGCATTGGTGTGTGAACCAGTTCTTCCACCAAAAGATTCATTGGCATACATTCGTTACTTCTGTGGTAATCCAGAGAACGAACAAGATCTGAAAAATAATGAGATAAAGAGAACTGCACTCTATAAGTACACTGTAGGGTTCATAAGAGCCTATGCCAACATTGCAGATGAACTCAGTGAAGCAGGATACAAAACTAAAGAAATTGAATTTATCAAGGGGCGAGTAACTTTCTATTTAAAATTGCGAGAAGAAATACGCAAGGCTAGTGGTGAAACTCTTGATCTTAAAACTTACGAAGCCGATATGCGGCACTTAATAGATACTTACATACAAGCAGAAGACAGCAGACGAATTGATCCGTTTGGTGACCAGTCACTACTTGATATTATTATCAACAGTGGAATAGCTGATGCTATAAAAAAATTGCCTGAAGGTATAAGGAGCAGCAAAGAAGCTGTAGCTGAAACTATTGAGAACAATGTGCGTACCAAAATCATCAAAGAACATTTGATTGATCCAGCTTATTTTGATGAGATGTCAAAACTCTTAAGTGAGATTATCAAAGAACGAAAAGCAAATGTGGTAAGCTACGAGGAGTATTTGAAAAAAATTGCTGAGTTAGCAAAAAGAGTCAGCAATCTTACTCGTGATGATTTGCCAGCAGAAGTAAAAACAAATGCTCAACGTGCTTTGTATCACAACCTAGGAAATAACAAAGAATTAGCCACTTTGGTTGATGCTGCGGTGTATTCCAGCAGAAGAGCTGACTGGCGAGGTAATGTACCAAGCGAAAATTTAATCAAACAAGCAATGCTTGAAGTATTGAAAGATAAAGTTGAAGTAGAAAGGGTATTTCAAATCGTAAAACAACAAAATGAATACTAACTATAAAAAAATAGAGCTAGGTGACATTTGTGTGGATGTAATCCACAAGGACATAAAAAATGTTCATTTAAGTGTGTATCCACCAAACGGTAGGGTTAGAATTTCTGCACCACTCAGGATGGATCTGGAGACTATCAGGCTCTTTAGCATTTCAAAAATAGGCTGGATTAGAAAGCAACAAGCAAAACTTAAGAATCAAAAAAGAGAAACTCATAGAGAATACATTACTCGTGAAAGCCATTATTATCTTGGCAAAAGATATCTATTAAAGATCATAGAGCACGACAATGTGCCTAAAGTAGTTTTAAAACATAGCGCTATTGAACTTTATGTTCGTAAAGGTGCTTCTACCCTACAGCGTGAAGCGCTCCTACAGGCATGGTATAGAAAACAACTCAAAGAGATGCTCCCTAAGTATATAGCGTCATTAGAAAAGAAAATGAACGTCAAAGTTACTGAGTTTGGTATTAGAAAGATGAAAACAAAATGGGGCACCTGCAATTCTGGGGCAAAAAGGATATGGTTTAATACTGAGTTAGCAAAGAAATCAATCGAGAGTATAGAATATGTTCTTATACATGAGATGGTCCACCTGCTAGAGCGCAACCACAATGAAACATTTATTGCTTATATGGACAAGTTTCTTCCTAAATGGAAGCACCACAGGAAGGAATTAAACCGATCTGCGCTGGGACATGTTGATTGGAGTTATTGATGACATGAAGTATATTGGTTTAGTGGCACAGCAAAACAAACATTTTAATAACGAAAAAAGATATAAACATATTCAGTATGTGGAGTATATTCCGGAGGTTTTTTGTGCTAACTATTTATAATTATTATGTTTTTATAAAGATAGTTCAATTAATAAAAAACGAAGTGAGCAAAAAAACATCTTGACTGATAATCAATTATGTGAGTAAATAAAGTAATAAAGGAGTGTATATGGAAAACAATAAAGCGTTGGAAGGCTATGAACTATTTGACAGCTTTGGGAAGAGGTTTAGTAGAAAAATTACTATAAGGTCTAATGGTGTAATTTCTTTAAGTGCAGGTATTATAAAAAACTACAATATAAAAAAGGGAACTTTTGCGCAAATCCTTTATAACCGCATAGAAAAAAAGATTGCCATTAAATTTATACAAGAAAAAAGTGATAATGCAAAAAAACTTGTTGTTCAACAACATGACGATAAAGTTTTAGCTGCATGGCTTAACGTAAGATCTTTTTTTATGCACAATGCGATAGAGTTGCCCCCTAAAGGTAAGCACTTTGAAACAAAAATAGAGGAGGAAAACGAAGATATAATAATTTTCAGTATTATTAAATAAAAAAAGAGTGGCTGGAGTTTATACCTCCAGCCACTCTAAACAAACTTGCAGGAAGCAAGTTCATTCAATTAAAACCATAGTCTAGATTGTATCCCAACTATGCTTCCTTGCAAGAACTTTCTTGAAGGAGGTATCTTATAATGGCACCATTCACTTAAACTCTCCTATATTTAGCTGATCGTATTTTAATAAATTTAGGAGGAACTTCAAATGGCTTTTTACAAGTATCACAAAGAAACTGTTTCAAATGATGCACCAGATAAAATAGGTGTTTATTACTGCGGTGAATTAGACCATCTAGGAAATCTTATACCTCACTACATAGGTAGAGCCTTGGGAGACGAAGTAACAGTAAAAAGTAGGTTACTAGATCATCTAAGAAATGACACTCATTGGAAAGATGCAACACATTTTCATTATGTTCTAACGAACTCGGCACAAGAAACAGAAAGATTAGAGGCTGAAGAGATAAAGCGCTGCAAGCCCAAATATAACAAACTGGGCAAGTAAGTATTTCGGCTGGGTGGTATTAATAATCCACTCAGCCTTTATTCGAATATAGAAGGAGACAACTAAATGTTAATTAAAACCATTCCGTTAAAAAAGATTAATCCTGCGCCTTATAATCCCCGTATAAATCTAAAACCTGGTGACGTTGAGTATGAGAAACTACGTCAAAGCATTAACACTTTCGGCTATGTCGAACCTCTTGTCTGGAATGAACGGACAGGAACATTAGTCTCTGGTCATCAGCGGTTTAAGATACTTCAGGAACAGGGGCTGGATGATGTAGAGGTTAGCGTTGTTGACCTACCTATTGGAAAAGAAAAGGCGTTGAACCTTGCCTTAAATAAAATCCGAGGGAGTTGGGATAACGATAAACTTGCAGAACTTATTATTGATATCCAAAGCTTACCTGACTTTGATGTAAGCTTAACAGGTTTTGATACCGTAGAAATAAGTGAACTGCTAGATAATTTTAACGAAGTAAAAGATGATGACGACTTTGATTTTGATGCTGTAGTCGATTCCATAGAACGACCCATAACGCAACTGGGAGATATAATTAACCTCGGCAGGCATAAGATAATTTGCGGTGACTCATCTAATCCCGAAGTACTTAAACAATTAATCGGAGATAAAAAGATTCAGCTACTTCACACTGACCCACCATATAACGTCAATTATTATGGTGGTAATCGTCCAACAGATAGTTCAAGGCCTAAAAATCATAAACTTTGGGAACAGATATACAACGACAATATGTCACAATCTGAATACGAGTCATGGCTAAAGACGATCCTTACCAATATTTCGGAATATATGGATTCAGGAGCCATCTTTTACATATGGAATGGATTCAGACAGTTTGGCCCCATGAGTTCAATGCTTGATGGACTAGGATTCAATGTTTCATGCGTAATCACATGGGCAAAGCAAAACTTTGCCATAGGCTATGGCGACTATAATCAGCAAACTGAGTTTTGCTTATACGGTTGGAAAAAAGATAATGGCGCTCATAGATGGTATGGACCAACAAATGAATCAACGTTGTGGGCAATATCAAGAGATACTACAAAAAACTACATACACCCTACTCAAAAACCTTTAGCCATTCCACAGCGAGCTATTAAGAACAGTTCGGTAAGAGAGGATCTAGTCTTGGACTTGTTCTTGGGTTCTGGTTCTACACTAATTGCATCAGAAGCCATGAATAGAACTTGTTACGGAGTTGAACTTGATCCTAGGTACTGTGACGGAGTTGTTAGACGCTATATAAATTATGTAGGTATCAACAACATATCTAAAGAATTAAGAGATAAATACGTTGTTCAGGAGAAAGACAATGGAATTAGAGAAAAAACAGTTTGATGATGAACCAATATTATCGCTAATACAGGGAGTAAAAGACGGAAGAATTGACCCAAGCACTATCGATAAAGATATTCGTATTAAATGCGTAGAGGTGTTGTGGCTTGAAGGATACAAAACTTCTGAGATGGCACAGGTCTTAAAATGCAGCGATAAAACCATAAAGCGTGACCTAAGTGAGATACGGGAAATAAATGCAATCTCTCCTGATGTTAACCTTGCGAAGACCATTATAGGAGAATACCTGCTTAAGGCGAGGAATAGTCACTCTTACCTTTCAAGGTTAGCCAGTTCAAAAGAAGGCCCTATCAACGAAAAGGCGCAGGCTGAATACTATGCCCATATAGTAATTTCAGACTCTGTATCAAAGCTTCAGTCGTTGGGTTATCTGCCCAATGCCGCAAAAGCGGTCGTGGGAGACATTTTTCACCATTATGACAATAACGACGAACTTGAAAATCTTAAGATAATAGGCAGCGATATATTGGAACTAGAAACCCTTTTCCCTAACGACAAAGAAATATCAAAAATTAAATCTAAAGTACACGAGATGGCATCTCAAGCGGAGGTAAAACCCGAGGAGAAACAAGATGAATAAGAATTGAAGATTCCTCTTTTCATAAAGATGTAAGTTTGATGTTAAACGAAGCTGCTAGTAAGAGAGGAACTAAACTCGCTATTGCTGCGCCAAGGGGCAGTGCAAAAAGCACCTTGGTCACTTTGCAGTATGTTATCTATTGCATCTGCTACAGAGTAGAGAGTTTTATCGTTATTATTTCTAATACAAGTGATCAGGCACAAGGATTTTTAGGTGATATAAAGCGAGAGCTTGAATCAAACGAAAAACTTATGAAGGACTTTCCTGAGGCTTGTGAAACAGGCGCAAAGCCAGCACCACCAAGGTGGACACAAAAAGAGATATTAACAAAGAACGGGATAAAAATAATTGCATTGGGTGCCGAGCAGCAAATGCGGGGCAGAAGGAACAAAGAACATCGTCCAAGTCTGATAATAATGGACGATATAGAACAGGACAATTCTGTACAAAATCCAGAAAGTTACTACAAGTTGCAGGACTGGCTTGATAAGGCTGTCCTAAAATCGGGAACGTCAAATACAAACATGGTATTCATAGGGACAATACATCATTACGGCTCATTATTGGCTAAATTTACTTCGGCAGATATGTATCAGGGCTGGAAGAAAATGATATATCGGTCAATAATCAGTTGGGCAGATAACATTAGCTTATGGGAAGAATGGAAGAATATCTTCTGTAACAGAAATGATTACGAGGGCGAGTCAGGAATAATCGCAGCAAAGAACTTCTTTGAAGCCAACAGAGAGGAAATGTTAAAAGGCGCAGTAGTATTGTGGTCTGAATCCAAAGGGTATTATGACCTCATGGTTTTAAGAGAAGAGGAAGGTCATATAAGTTTTGACAGTGAGATGCAAAACGAGCCTATAAACCCTAGAGACTGTATATTTAATCAAGACGACGTACAATACTGGGACGACAAATTTGACACCGATATGGCTTTGATTGAGTATCTTAAAAACAACAATTTCTCTACAAAAGTTTTTGCTGGTTGCGACCCTAGTTTGGGAAAAAGCAAGAGGCGAGGAGATTACTCCGCTGTTATTTGTGTCCTTTACGACATCAAGAATGCCATTGCTTATGTGTTAGATGCTGATCTTGAGAAAAGAGACCCAGAAAAAACGATTGTAGACATACTCACATTACACAAGAAAAGGAAGTTCGATTATCTTGCATTCGAAAGTAATGGGTTTCAGTCAATCATAGCCGATCAAATAACGAAACGATCAAGTGAACAAAATAATCATCTGAAAGTAGAAAAGGTAGAAAACAAGACAGATAAAAGAGCAAGAATAGAGTCGCTGCAGCCACTAATAAAAAACGGGCTGATACAGTTCAGTAGGAAACAAAGAATCCTATTGGAGCAACTAAAATACTATCCAAAAGGATCTCATGATGACGGAATAGATGCTCTGCAAATTGCATATGATCTGTGCCAACAGAAAGGGAAAACACGGGATATGGCCGCTGAAATAGCAGCTGTGGCAGCCATAATGAGGACAAACTCAGAACTTACCAAGACAAGCCTCGGCATACATAATCCATTTGGTATCTCGCGTAGGCCCTTTGACATATAAAAAATAGACAAAGGAGGATTAAACAAATGAGTCGTAAAACACATTTCGTAGTTCCAAACAAAGAAAAAGGTGGTTGGGACATCAAAAAAGGAGGAAGCGAACGAGCTTCTGGGCATTTTGATAACAAAGATAAAGCCATAGATCGTGCAAGAGAGATTAGTATAAACCAAAAGTCTGAACTGGTAATAAGTGGACGAGATGGTAGGATACAGCGATCAGATAGTCATGGTAATGATCCTTGTCCACCGAGGGATAAGAAGTAATTTCGTAAATTTTATTGAAAGAAGAAGAAGGAGGAGATATGGCAACTTTAGATGTATTAAATCGCAAAATCAAACAGATGCACACAGCACTGGGAGGTATTACTTCTAATAGTACTGAAGAATTGCGCCCTATAATTTCATCAGAGGGCAAGCGTAGGTCTATTGAATATGATTTTACTGGCATATACGATGAGGCGGAGTTGCATAATAAACTGGAATCGTTGATTAATAATATCGCTAGCGTTAAAGATCACCTTCGTGAATGGTGTAACCAAAATGGTATTGAATTCAAAGGAGAAGAGCTGATTGATAGAGAAAAAGAT
>JAPLFT010000208.1 GCA_026390535.1 Pseudomonadota bacterium | reverse complement strand
GGCCTTCTACCAGCCGAAGAATGGATAAGTTTTTAGACTTCATGCTGGATCAGGGAGTAATAACAACAATTGGAAAGGGGGAAAGAACACCGGAGGCCGTCAGCTCGATAAAAAAGCACAGAGCCCCATACCTTGCATTAATGTCGGGGGTATCGGCGTATCTTTCCAGGTTCTTTGTTAAAGGGGAGATAATTGCTTTCTCAGACCTTGGACCAGAGGCAATACGAAAATATACCGTATCGAAACTCCCGTTATTGGTAGCTATAGATTCCAACGGGAAATCAATTTTTAAATAGTTTGTACATAAATAAATAATTATGTCGGATGTCTCCGTTCCGCTTAAATGCCAAGGAGTTCATTGTACGAAGAAGTTGAAATACTAGTATTTATAGGATTTAGGAATTACGCGGCAGCAAGAATTCATAAATCCATAACAAATACGGTATTTCAACAATGAGTATAATGAACGACGGCAATTAGACATGCAAAGGATACGGAGACATCCGACATAATTATTTATTTGTATACAGATTATTGAAACAGATTATAAAATTTTATCGGATACGGTTCGGAATCAGTAGAAGCCGCCTCTTCTATAAGGATCTTCATCATCAGAGCCCGCTTCTTCTTCATCGGTCTTTTCTTCTTCAGTGTCTTCCTTCTCTACCTCTTCCTCATCCTCTATCCAGCCCTGATCATCTTCTATAGTATATTCCTCATACTCCTCAGCCTCGGCTTTTCCGCCTATTCTGGGCATATCATCCTCATCATCCTCATCCATAAAATCTGCATCGTCCAGCGCTTCATCCTCATCAAGAAGTATGGATGGCTCTTTTTTAAAACTCCTCTCCTCCACAAAATCATCTATCGTAGGTATCGTTTCATCGTCGGATATTTTCTTCTTTGACTCCGGTGCTTCTACCAGAGGTTTCTTAATCTTTTCTTGGGTAATTATTGTCTTTAATGTATTTTTTACGGGTGTAGTCTTCTTTGTCTCGATTTTCTTAATTTCTGCTTTTTTAGGTTCCACCTTTTTTGGTGTAACTTTTTTTACAGCAAGTTTCTTTATCGGTTTTTTAATAACTGGTTTTTTAATTGTAATCTTTTTTGGAGCGGCTTTTTTTGCCGGTTTTTTTACTTTCTTTTTTGCTGCAGGTTTTTTTGCAGCTGATTTTTTAACTGGTTTTTTAGCGGCTTTTTTTGCCGGTTTTTTTACTTTCTTTTTAGCCATTTTTCTATCTCCTTAAAAAATTTTTCCAATTAAATCAAAACCATTAACCTGCTCTATCTTTACGTCAACAAACGGTCCTTTTGCCTCTCCTTCAAATCTTACAACACCGTCTATTACCGGCGCCTGTGAAAAAATCCTTCCTTCTGTCGCCCCGTCCACCTTACAGTTTATAAGAACAGGGAAGATACTGTCAACGTATCTCTCATTTAAGGCAGTTGTAACCTCAAATTGTATCCTGTCAAGTTCATTTCTACGGTCTATCGCAAGATCTGCTGATATCTTATCCGGCATGCTCAGAGCCGGTGTCCCCTCCTGCTGGGAAAAGACAAAAAGCCCCAACCAGTCAAACCACCCCTCTGATATAAACGTTTTTAACTCCTCAAAATCCTTTGCTGTTTCACCAGGAAAACCCACAAGGACTGTGCTCCTTAAAACTATATTACTTTCCTTTATCCTGGAAACCAGCCCCCTGATAAGGGAGGAATCCCCTTTACGCCCCATCCTTTTAAGTACCCCGTTACTTATATGTTGGATCGGCATATCAATATAGTTAGTTATCCATTCTTCATTCTTTATAATGGTTATAAGCTCATCATCCACCCCCCAGGGGTTACAGTACATAAGCCTGACCCAGGTGGGTCTTTGAAGTTTTGGCATTTTTCCTATTCTTTTTAAAAGGGCTTTAAGTTCTATAGTATCGGCCGTCAGGTCCTGAGCTATGAGGACAATTTCTTTAATTCCATTTTTAACAAGGACTCTTATTTCATCTATTATACTTTCGTGTGATCTTGTGATCAGGTCCCCTCTTATTGAAGGGATAGAACAATAAGTGCATCTGCTCTTACACCCTTCCGCTACCTTTACATACGCGCTGTAAGAAAATGTTTCCGGCATGTAACCGCTTTTTTGTATCGTAGATATATAGTCGGGATCCGAATATATAAAACCGGGTTTTTCTATAAGGTTTATCTTTTTTTTCTTCTCTATAAAATCCTTATAGACCTCGTACGCCTTTGGATATGTGCTCACTCCCAGGAAAACATCTATCTCCGGTATCTCTTTTTTTAATTCGTCGCTGTACCTTTGAGAAAGGCATCCCGTCATTATCAGTGCCTTACATTTTCCATTCTTTTTATAATCGGCACAGGAAAGTGTAGTCGAAATACTTTCTTCTTTTGCCTCATCTATGAATCCACAGGTATTAACCAATATTACTTCTGCCTGTTTTGGATCTTCAGTGTATTTAAAACCATTCCTGATAAAAGAGGCCAATGCAACTTCACCTTCATGATGTAAGGCTTTTACATTATCTGGATTATTTTTACAGCAATATTATTAAAAATGATTTTTACTACAAATATATAATAAAAACAGTAAGTTAAACTACGGTCTTAAATTATTAAGCATCCTTGGGAACGGGATTGTTTCTCTTAAATGAGGAACTCCGCATATCCATCCTACGGTCCTCTCTATTCCTATCCCAAAACCTGAATGAGGAATGGAACCGTATTTTCTGAGATCAAGATACCACTTATAATCAGCCTCGTTCAATTCATATTCATGGAGTCTTTTCAATAACTCATCATAATTGTCTTCTCTCTGTCCGCCGCCGACTATCTCTCCAAAGCCCTCTGGGGCCAAAAGGTCACAGCCTCTAACATATTTTGGATCAGCACTGCGTTTAAAGTAGAACGCCTTTATCTCTTTTGGAAAATCGTAAACAAAAACGGGTTTGCCGTATTTTTCTGAGAGTATTGTTTCGTGTCCACCGCCAAAATCCCCACCCTCTTCAAAATCATCCGTCTCCTTTAGCAATACATCGGAGGCTTCCTTGTAACTTATCCTCGGGAACGGTTTGCAAACACATTCAAGTTTGGATACATCCCTTTCCAGTGTTTCAAGTTCATTCTTACAATCAACTACAACGACCCTAACGACGTGTTCTATAAAATCCTCTATAAGATCCATGTTCATGTCCAGGTCATAAAAAGCCATTTCGGGTTCCAGCATCCAGAACTCTGTAAGATGACGCCTGGTCTTTGATTTTTCCGCTCTAAAAGTAGGACCGAAGGTATATACCTTACCATGCGCAAGGGCACTAGCCTCAGCGTAGAGTTGTCCGCTCTGAGAAAGATATGCCTGCTCTCCAAAATAATCACAGGAAAAAAGTGTTGTAGTTCCCTCACAGGAGTTTGCGCTCAGTATCGGGCTTTCCATGCATATAAAGCCCCTGTCATCCAGGTAATCCCGCATCGCCTTTGTAGCTCTTGCACGAACCCTCATTATCGCGTGCTGTTTTTTGGAACGGAGCCAAAGGTGACGGTTTTCCATCAGGAATGGTGTCCCATGTTCCTTTGGTGTTATAGGATAATCCGTGCTTATACCAATTATCTTAACGGACCTTACGGCCATTTCAACACCGCCGACCGCTCGTGCATCCTCTTTTATAAGACCTGTAACTTCTACAGAGGTTTCCTGTGTAAGTTCATCAAACCTGTTTATGAATTCCTCAGGTGTTTCTCCCTTAAATAGAACACACTGTAAAAGACCTGATCCGTCCCTAAGAATAAGGAACTTTATATTCTTGCTGCTCGCCCTTGTATTGTAGACCCAGCCTTTTATTAGGACTTCTTCCCCTATGTGTTTTTTAAGATCTTTAATAGAGACCCAACTCATTACAAATATCCTCCGTCTTTAATTTGATACAACAATAATACTATGTTATACACCAGGCAGAGGATAAAATGTACCCTATTTTATGTCATATAGGCCCTATTCCGATCTACGGTTATGGATTTATGCTGGCTACGGGTTTTATAGTCTGCATGTATCTTGCCCAGAGAGATGCAAAACACTTTAATATCCCGGCAGAAAAACTTACGGACCTGTTCCCTCTTATAATACTTTCCGGGGCTATCGGAGCAAGACTGTTCCATGTATTTGTTGAAAGGCCGTCATATTTTTGGGAGCATCCCCTGGATGTTTTTAAACTCTGGGACGGCGGAGTAACTTTTTACGGCGGATTAATACTCGCGATAGCCGTTACATGGAGATTTGCCAGAAGAAATAAAATATCTCCTCTCTACTTATTTGATTTTTTGATTCCCTATGTCGCGCTTGGAGAAGTTTTTGGAAGGATGGGTTGTTTCCTTGCGGGATGCTGTCACGGCATACCGACGGATCTTCCATGGGGAATAACTATAACCAATCCCCTAAGTGTAACAAGGCCATTGGGCATTCCTCTGCATCCTACACAACTTTATCAGATGATATGGAACCTTCTTACATTCATAATCGTATATAGAACAGCATGGAGAAAAAAGTTCATCGGCCAAAGTTTATTGATGTACGGAATATTATATCCAATAGGAAGATCAGTAATAGAGATATTCAGAGGCGACACTATCAGGGGATATATAATAGAGGGTGTCATAACTACGAGTCAGGGAATAAGTATTGTTATATTCATTTCATGCGTAACAATTTATATTATAAGACATATAAAAATGAAAAAGGCGAATAAGTAAGGTTATATGTATCCAAGTATATTCGGAATAAGTTATATCCACGCATACGGATTCTTTGCAGGCGTAGCGATTGTTGCATCAATTTATGTTGCAACAAAATTAGGCATACAGAGCGGATTAAAAGAAAAATATCTGACACGTCTATGCATAGTCGGTGTAGTATTCGGATTAATAGGCGGAAGACTCCTTTATGAGATACAGAATTATGAATATTTTTTAAAACACCCGATTGATATCCTGTTAATAAGTCAGGGTGGGCTCACCATTTATGGGGCAATAATCCTTGCAATGATATCCTGGATAATCTTTATAAGAATATATAAAATGCCGATGCTCAAAACACTGGACGTATTATTTGTTTCTGTGCCCTTGGGACTGGGAATCGGGAGGATGGGATGTTTTTGCGCAGGATGCTGTTACGGAAAAGCTGTACTGGACTCTACGGGTAACGTCATAACAACGGCCGCTCTTGCACCGTGGTATGCGATGAAATTTCCTTCCGACGTAGGCAGTATCGGACCTACAGATCATTATGTATATCCCGCTCAGTTAATAGAGGTAATATACAATCTGCTGATATTTGCAGGACTCATGATATTCAGGAAAAAATTCCAAAAACACGACGGACAGGCAACATGGCTTTTTCTTGTCCTCTATGGAGTATGCAGAAGCATCGCAGAAATCTATAGAGGCGACGATATAGACAGAGGTTTTTTCATATCCGGATATCTTTCAACATCTCAGGCTATATCAATACCGATAGTTCTTTTTGCACTTTACATGCTTATATTCTACAAATCCCCGTCGAAGATAAAATAATTTTAAATTTTTTCTAAGTCCGCTTAAACACCAATCGGGATATAAGTATTAAGTTTTGCCATAACTTCTTTGGATTTGGTCTTGAGTTCTTTGATATGCATATCAAAGTTTGTCTTCATGGTATGAGGCATATCTTCCGTATACGAAACATAGAATATCAGTTCATCAAGTGTTCTGTAGAATGAATCCACTTCCTTTAAAAGAGGCGTGGGCAAAAGCATAAGGCTATCAAAGTTCAAATCAAAAAACCTGCTATGCAAGGCTCTTAAAAGAGGTTCTCTTGTTCTCTCCTTTGACCACAATCTGAACAACATATCTTTTCTGAACTCAACGTCAAATAGTATCCTATCTATTTCAAGCTTGAGTAGAGAGACCAGCCTGTCAAACTTTTCCTCGTCATCAAGCCAGATTTTTTCTTTGATTTTTTTTGCTTTACCGACCATAGTTAATCCTATAAATACGTATATTATGAAGAGAAGGCCAAAAGGTCAACCGGACATATCAAACAGCAAAATATCCGTACCATCAGTGGTAACGGATAAGCACATACCCCGGGTAAGAGACTCTCTTAGAGCGTATATAACAGAAATATCCAAATACCCCGTTCTTTCCAAAGAGGAAGAGGAAAAAGTCGTAAAGAGGATGCTGGAGGGTGATGTAAAGGCCGCAAAGATCCTGGTAATGGCAAATCTGCGTTTAGTCGTAAAAATAGCGTTTGAATACAGGAACACGTACCAGAATATTATGGATCTGATACAGGAAGGCAACATCGGCCTCATGAAGGCGATAAGCATGTACGACCCTAACCGCGGGGCAAAGATATCTTATTATTCATCGTGGTGGATACGGTCGTATATATTAAAATTTCTTATAGATAATTTCAGGCTCGTAAAAATAGGCACTACCCAAGCACAGAAACGTCTTTTTTATAATCTGATGCAGGAACAACGCCGATTGGAAAATCAGGGACGGCTTGCATTACCGGAAACCTTGAGTAAAGAACTGGATGTATCCGAAAAAGATATACTGGAGATGACAACTCGCCTTATGGGTAATTCAGAGGTATCTTTTGACCAACCAATAGATGAATATGGTGAGGATGGAAAAACATTTGAATCTGTATATCAGGATAATTCCATGCGCCCTGATGAACTCGTTGAAGAAAAAGAGCAAGCTATCCGGTTAAGGGAAAAGCTCAAAGAGATCGCAAAGACCCTGAACGACAAAGAAAAAGTCATTCTACGTGATAGGCTCCTAAGTGATACACCCTTTACTCTACAAGAAATAGCCGACAGGTTCGGAATATCCAAAGAGCGCACGCGTCAACTTGAAGAAAGAATAATCAAGAGGATGAAAGAAGAACTATCTGAGTTTGAGTCCTAAAGAACTAATTCAGTTTCTGGTCGCCACATCCTGACTTCTTTGCCTTTTTCAAATATGAAGGAATCTCGTTCACCGTGTAATATAGTCTTATCACCGTTCACAGTTATCCAGTTAGCCTCAGTTAATCCGATAACAGGAGTATTGTTCTCCTCGTGATACTCCTTGATCCTGGTTTCTCTTGTTTCTCCCATATGTCCGGGCATTAAACTCCCTGGAATAAAATGAGGATTGATCTGGAAATCAACAAATCCCAGAGCATTAAAATTAGGAGGCATAACTATAGGCATATCATTAGTGGTCATTATAGTCGGACAGGCTATATTACTTCCGGAGCTGCTTCCCATGTATTTAATACCGTCATTTTGTATTTTGGCCCTAATAGTCTCGAGAATACCTTTCTTGTGAAGTTCATTCAGAAGTCTAAAAGTATTACCGCCACCAACAAAAATGGCCTTTACTGACGGATCTACTATAAAATCTTTTGGGCTTTTATGTGTATGCACAGATTCTATCTTGTATCCCATATCTAAAAATGCCTTCGATACTACAGAGGTATAGCCATCGTGATCTTTAAGTGCATACGGAACAAAAGCAACTTTATCATTCCCGGTCATTGGTCCAAAAAATTCCTTTATAGCATTTGAACAATGTTCAAAATATCCGCCGTTTTTGCAACGCGAACTGCTGACTAGTAAAAGCTGTTTTTTCATATTATGTTTCCCCTTTAAAAATTAAATTACCGCCGTTTTATTTATCCTGAACTAGATCCACGACAATACTTCTCCGGTCCTTGAACCCGTCGGTTTGCCCTTTTCCCATGCTATTTTGCCGTTGACGACCGCCAATTCAACTCCGTCTGATATTACCCTTGGATTCACATAACTTGAATCACTGTTAAAATTATCCGGATCCACAAGGATAAGATTAGCTTTACATCCCTGTTTGATCCCCCATTTGATCTTATAGAACTCAGAAGGATTTTCCGACAGCTTCATAACAAGACCATGAATATCGTCTTTTGAAAAGTCATTAAAGTATGTCGGAATAGCAGAGAACATGTCAGGAAGATAACGGCCATCCATATGTCCCGTCGTAGCAGGAAGCACAAAAGAGAGTTCAAAGGCCTTTTTTAAAGAATCAGGTGTTATCACCTCATGTTCAAAATATGTCTTTTCCGAATCAAACGTCATAAAGTTAAAAATAACCTCATATATGGTCTCGTCTCTTTCTAGCGATATGGTCTCAAGATTAACACCTTCATATTTTCCCATATCCCGCTTAGACGTTGTAATTAATTTTAAAGTAGCAAGTTGTTCTTCACTATAATTTAATTTTCCATGCAATGACTTTATACTTTCAGATCTTTTGAACTTGATCCTTATCTCTTCCGGGGAAAGGATTTTCAACTTTTCCGGAAGAATATCTACAAGTTTTAATAATCTATTAGGATACGGCGAAATATCGGCCAATAGATTTTGTGTTTCTTTTCTTCTTTTATCCATAACAGAAAGAATGGCCTCAAGATGCTCGCTGTTATCAGGAACAATCCTGCTTATATGAAGCCTGAGCTCATGGTTTTTTGCAAATGTTATTGCCTTATCTATATCCCTAAGATGATTTTTTGAATTTTCTATATTTACACAAAGGATACCGTCCCTTTTCTGAAGTATCTTCAAGAGTACGGACATTTCTCTCTCATCATTCCACCCGGTGCTGGAAGGATCCTGGAACACAGACATAGATAGCCCTATGGCACCGTCGTCCATTGCTTTTTCAAATATATATGTAAGAGCAGAAAGACCGGTGAAAGAAAGTGTGGAATTCTGGGAGCATTCCAGTTTCATAGTCCCATGAGGAGCATAAAACAATATATTGGAGGCTGTCTTAAGATTAAGATTATCAAGATACTGGAATACCGATTCCCATTTCCATTTTAGCTGAGGATTCCCTAATCCGGCGAAAACATATTGAGAATGAAGCAGGTAGTTCTTACTACTTACAGGAGCTACACTAAAGCCATCCTGCCCTATTACTTCAACCAGTATCCCCTGAGAAATTGCAGACACCCTTGACGGATCAGATATTGCGGAAAGATCGCTCTTGCTGTGAACATCAAAAAAACCGGGTAGTATGTATTTACCCTTAGCATCTATTACCCTGTCAAAATGATCTACCGGTATATAGGAATGTTCGTCATAGACTTCCACGATTCTTGATTCGATTATCGCCACACCGCCGGTGTATGTCCTTTTTTTGTGACAATCAACAAGCCTTGCATTAGTTATTAAAAAATCCATAATTTAAAAACTATTAACCTGCAGCACCTTCATCATCTGCTTTTTTAAAATACTTTCTTACAATCAGAATAGCAACTATTGCTATAAATACGGCAAGAAGAGTATATTGAACATGTTTTACGGAAGCAATAACGTAATCTATATTTTGTCCGTTAAAATATGCCAAATATACAAGCAGCGGAACGCTTATAGACGATGCCAGGGCATCAAATAAGATAAACCTGCCGTACCCTACAGAGACCATCCCGGACGTAAAAAAGACCGAGTACCTTAAACCGACAATAAATTTACTTATAAAAATAAACTTACTGCCATGTTTATGAAGAAGGTTTTCCGCTTTTGCTTCGGTCTTTTTTGTAATGATCTTATTTAGTATCGGTACTGAAAATATTTTTGGTCCTAAATGTTTTCCAAGAAAATAAATTATGCTGTCACCGGTTAAAACTGCAATAAAGCCTACGATTAGACCGATGTTGGGACTTATGTGCCCAAGATACGCAACATAACCCACGGCAAGAAATGTTACGTCTTCCGGGAATGGAAATCCTATTGCCCCGGCAAGAAGTAAAACGACTATCAGACCGTAAATATTAACGGCATTGAGGTCATTAAAAAACGCTAATATCTGCTCCATGCTCTCCTTTTATATATTGCAGGATGAAGCTATCGCCAGAACTATCGACAAATATTTCGACTCATGAGTATCTGACCTTGATGTAAGGACCAGCGGTGCCTTTGCTCCTGCTACTATAGCGGATGAACGACCCTGCCCAAAGTTACACAGAGCTTTGTATATCATGTTACCGCTTTCTATATCGTCGGCAAGTATTATATCCGCATCACCGGGAACATCCAGGTGATCCAACTTTTTGATTTTTGCCGCATGCTTTGATATAGCGACATCCAGTGCAAACGGGCCATCAACATAAACTTCCCCTAGTTTACCCTCTTTAGCCATTATGGATAATTTTTGTGCATCCACAGTGGCTGGCATCTTTTCCGGATTCACGGTTTCAACCGCACATATAGCAGCAACCTTAGGTTTTTTAACACCAAGACAGGATAACACCCCAACTGCATTTTGTATGATGCTGATCTTTTCATCCAGTGTAGGTCTTATATTTACTCCGCCATCAGTAGATACCAAGAATTTATGATATGTAGGCAGATCATACAACGCAACATGACTTAACAGTTTTCCGGATCTCAATCCTTTTTCCTTATTTAATATAGCCCTCATATAATCTGACGAGCTAACCAGTCCTTTCATCATAACTGATGCCTTGCCGCTGTTAACAAGTCCGGTGCATATCTCTCCGGCCTTTGCTACATCAGGTTCATCTATTATTTCCATACCGGATATATCGATGTTACCCTCTTTGGCTGCTTTCAATATATTCGCTTTATTGCCGACCAAAAAAGAATCAGCTATACCGCTGTCCCTTGCTTCAACCAATGCGGCCAATACCTCTTCATCATCGGCACACATAACGGCAACTTTTTTCTTTCCACCATCCTTTACGTTTTTTTGCTTTACTAACTGTATAAGTTCATCAAAATTTGAAACTCGCATCTTAGTTGTACTCCTTTGCTTTTTCTTCTTTATTAAGGACTCTCAGCGCACCACGTGCCAGCGCACTCATTTCCTCTTCTCCTGGGACAACCTCGATCGGAGCAATAAAGGAGACCTTATTCTTTATATATTCTACCAATCTTTTATCGTTGGCCACGCCACCGGTTATTATGATTCTATCAACTTTACCGTCCAGAACTGCCGCACATGCTCCTATTTCTTTTGATATTTGGTAGCACACGGCATTAAAAACGGCTAAAGCTTTCTCATCCTTGTTGTCTATTCTTTTCTCGACTTCCATCATGTTGTTAGTTCCAAGATATGCTATTACACCACCCTGTCCCTTTACCATCTTCTTCATATCCTGCTTTGTATATTTACCGCTGAAACACATCTCTACAAGCTGCCCTACAGGAAGCCCTCCGGAGCGTTCAGCAGAAAAAGGACCGTCACCGTCCAGCGCATTATTAACATCTATTACCTTGCCTTTCCTGTGAGCACCTACACTTACGCCACCACCTAGGTGAGCAACTATAAAATTACACGCTTCATATTTTTTACCAATTTTTTCCGCAACACTTCTTGCGACTGCCTTTTGGTTAAGCGCATGGAATATTGATATTCTTTCAAAAGCGGGATGCCCGGCAATTCGCGCTTCGGGTTCCATTTCATCCACGACCACAGGATCCACTATAAAAGCGGTAACATCAATTTTATCGGCGATCGGTTTTGCTATCAAGGCACCAAGATTTGATGCATGCTCCTGTTTTGGGTTCTTTAAATAGTCGCACATAGCTTTGCTTACTATGTAAGTTCCACCCGGCATGGGTTTTAACACCCCTCCCCGCCCAACTACGGCGTTAATGGAATCAAGGTCTATCTTATTATCTTCAAGGAATTTGAGGACAAAATTTTCTCTGTATTCATACTGATCCGCTATTGTAGCAAATCTGCATAGATCAGCCTCGCTGTGCCTCAGCGTTACTCTTACAACTTCTGCTTCATCATCAAAAATGGATATCTTTGTTGATGTAGAACCCGGATTAATTACTAAAATCCTGTAAGACACTTTTTGTTATCCTCCATACCTTTTGTAATATATTCTGCGACCTTTCTTATGATAGCTATATTTTTATCGGCCAGTTCTTTTCTCTTTAAGGATTTATGAACTACGTGTTCAAGTTTTTCTACGGGGATCACGTTTGTAGCGGCAAGATACGCTGCAAGAGCAGCTACACCCTGAGCAGCAGGTACTCCCATTTCTGTAGCTATTCCTGTAACAGGAACATAATATGTCTTCACGTCCTTTCTTGATACCTTCGCATCTATAATGGATGAGTTGACTATGATGGTTCCGCCTGGTCGAACTGCTGATTCGAATTTTTCCAGCGACGGTCCATTCATTGCTATAAGGATATTTGGATTTTCAACAAGAGGAGAACCTATTCTTTTATTGCTGAGCCTTACGTTACAATTTGAAGTACCGCCTCTCATCTCAGGTCCATATGAAGGTATCCAGGATACTTCTAAATTTTCGTACATCGCAAGTACTGACAATGTTGTACCCGCAGAAAGAACTCCCTGTCCTCCAAAGCCCGCTATCTTAACGTTCTGATCTATAAAATTCTTTTTATCTACGCTGGCCTTATAGTCACTATGGTCATCTTTTAAATTCAAAGCCGTAAGGACCTGGTCAGACGTAGGATTTATAGCAGGAGCAAATCTTGGAGTTCTTGTCGCTGTTTCATCCTTGTAACAACCAAGAGGAAATATCGTATGCAACGTGTTCTTTACCCATTCATTGGTCTCTAATGGAGTCTTTTTTAATCCGCTGGGACACGCGGCAAGGACCTCAACAAAAGAAAATCCCTTACCGTCTATCTGGTTTTGTATAGCTTTTCTTACGACAGTTCTTGCCTTATTCCTGCTTGCAACGTCGGCAAGGCTTACCCTTTCCACATAAACAGGAGCATCAAGTTGAGATATAAGTTCTGAGACTTTTATAGGATAACCTTCATTCTCTGCTTTTCTCCCGTAAGGGGATGTGGTCGTTTTTTGTCCGATTATGGATGTAGGAGCCATCTGTCCGCCGGTCATTCCATATATTGCATTATTAACAAAGAACATAGTCATCGCTTCACCACGGTTCGCTGAATGGATTATTTCAGCAGTACCGATGGCCGCAAGGTCACCGTCTCCCTGATAGCTTATAACGATACTGTTAGGAAGTGCTCTTTTTACTCCGGTCCCAGCCGCAGGAGCGCGTCCATGAGCTACTTGGACATTTCCTGTATCAAAATAATAGTAAGCAAAAACGGAACATCCAACAGGAGATATAAAAACAGTTCTGTCCTGTATCCCAAGTTCGGATATCGCCTCCGCTATCATCTTATGAAGTATACCGTGTCCGCAACCGGGACAATAGTGTGTTGTTATAACGTCGGCAGAGCCCTTTCTTGTAAAATCCGTGTAAAACGATTTTGGTTTTTCTAATATGTTACTCATTATGCTCTCCTTTACTCTACTATAGAAACAATCTCTTCTACCGACGGTGTCATTCCACCCATCCTACCGTAGAATTCTATCTCTTTTTTACCTTTAACAGCAAGACGGACATCGTCCACCATTTGACCGTTACTCAACTCAACAGCTATCATCCTCTTTGCATAACCCGCAACGTCCATGCAAGCTTTTTTCGGAAATGGAAACAATGTTATCGGCCTTAGAAGCCCGGCCTTTATGTTTTTCTCTCTCAATATATCAACGGCACTCATCACTATTCTTGATGAAACACCGTAAGCCACAAATACTACGTCGGCATCATCCAGTTTATAACCTTCAAAACGTGTATCGTTCTTTTCCATTTCAGCATATTTTTTATTAAGTTTTATATTATGCTTTTCCAATTCATCCGCACTCATAACAATTGATGTAATAAGGTTGTGCCTGCTTGCTTTATCTGCGTAGATAGCCCAATCAAAATGTTTTACTTTTTTTACCTCTTTTGGGAACTGCACCGGTTCCATCATCTGACCTATATATGCGTCGGTGAGGATAACCAGCGGGTTCCTGTATTTTTCTGCAAGTTCAAATGCCATGTATCCATGATCCGCCATTTCCTGGACCGAGTTAGGGGCCAGGACTATATTCTTATAATTACCGTGACCCGCACCCTTTACTATCTGATTATAGTCGCCCTGTTCCGGATATATGTTACCAAGTCCGGGACCCGCCCTCATTACATCGACTATAACACATGGTAGCTCGGCTCCTGCAAGATAAGAAAATCCTTCGGCCTTAAGGCTTATGCCCGGACCTGAAGACGCAGTCATAACCCTTGCACCGGCACCTGCGGCACCATAAACCATGTTTATCGCAGCAACCTCGCTTTCTGCCTGAATGAATATTCCACCCGTAGGAGGAAGATAGAATGCCGCAGCATGAGCGATTTCGCTGGCCGGGGTAATCGGATAACCAAAATAATGGGTACATCCGGCCAGGATCGCACCTTTTACAACAGCCTCGTTACCTTTTATGAATTCTTTTTGCATATTAATTCTCCTTCTTGAATACTTTTATAGCACCCGGTTCCGGACACGAATAGAAACAGATCCCGCAGCCTATACATCCGTCTCCCTTATACTTGGCATAGATATAGCCCTGATTATTTAAACATCCGGAAGATTCTAAAACTTTTTTGGGACATGCGGCTATACAAAGATGACAGCCCTTACACTCCTCAATACGGATTTCTACTCTAGGTACTTTCATTATTAGGATTTCCTCCAAAGAAGGGTTAAAAACACATAAGGAATTATTCTAATTTGTGTATCATGTCAAGACTACCAGCCAAAATAAAATTGTCTTAGGCACTAACAGGGAGTATTGTAAGAAAATGAACCTGAGGGCTATTAAACATAACCCATTTACAAATATCAACTTTATACTGGGCTTTTATCTGTTTATTTCCACTTCAGCGTCTATTCATAAGTTTCTTACCCATAAACTTGCCAATTACATGACCTTTTCAACGAGTTTTTGGAATATGTTCCGGGGTATAAACCCTTATTATCAGGTGCTTGAATACAAATATAGCCCAGCCTTCTGTCTTTTAATGGGCCCTATGGCGGTACTTCCGGACTGGTTGGGTGCCATAATCTGGAACGGTATTAATACTCTGATACTTTATATCGGCATAACAAAACTCAAAGTTGAAAACAGTAAAAAGGTGTTCATTCTCTGGTTCATAATTTTTGAATATCTTACGTCCATTCAAAATCTTCAAAGCAATGTACTGGTGACAGGATTGATACTTCTTGCGTTCTCATTCTTTGAAAATAAAAAGACCTTTTGGGCAAGTCTTGTTGTTGTGTTGTTGTTCTTTATAAAGATATTCGGTGCCGGAATAGGTTTGATCTTTCTCTTCTATCCAAAAAAAACAAGGTTCATCCTGTATTCTGTGTTATGGACGCTTGTTCTGGTATTTGTACCGCTTATTGTTGTACCTTGGGATTTTTTCCTAACGCTGTATAAAAGCTGGTGGTCTGTGATGAGTACGGATTTTTCCGCATCAATGGGCGTGTCATTAATGACGATATTTAATATGCTGGTTAATATTCCGAAAATTTATATACAAGTCGCTGGATTGGTATTTCTTCTTACACCTATAATTATAGAACTAATAAGATCTTCAAAACCTGGAGAATTTTTAAAATCCGGAAAATTCTCAAATTATACATACAGGTTACTGTTTGTTTCATCAATTTTGATATGGATGATAATTTTCAATCATAAGGCCGAATCACCGACTTATATAATAGCCGTAACCGGGGTTGCAATATGGTATGTTCTATTAAATAGTGACCGGTGTATTAGGTCGCTTGATAAGATATTTATGATCCTTGTTTTTGTGTTTACAACACTTTCACCTACAGAACTATTTCCAAAAATAATTTTCAGGTTTGTAGATTACAACATAGTTAAAGCTCTGCCGTGTATACTTGTGTGGATAAAGATCCAGTACGACCTATATTTCAGAAAAACAATAATCCAGGATTAAAATTTAATTATTTATAAAAAAATTTAGAATTAATTTAAGAATT